>JAPOPJ010000191.1 GCA_026712925.1 Nitrososphaerota archaeon | reverse complement strand
TGTTAGAGTATCTGATCGTATTGGCTCTGCTGATGGTGCTGAGAATTACAAAAAGTCTAGAATTTGTGGAAGAACCCATAATTAGATACCCTTAATACGTTACTTTGAGTATTACAACCATGCCGTTGCGCACTATACCGCCACTAGATGACGATGAGTGGGAAATATTAATGAAGGATTTCGAAAAAGGCCAGACAGAAGAACAAGCAGAATTTGTACGCAAGGCGGTTGCACTGGTAAAAAAACTGAATATACCTGAAAATTGATGAAAAGTATCGATTTTACCAAAGTAAGACTGGCACGCCTTAGCTCATCCACTCCTGGTATTGACACGTTTCAAAATCAAAAACCAGAGATGGTTAAGCATTTGCAAGAATACGCCCTTGCGGATCAGGAACATAAAATTGGAAATGTTTGGGTCTAGACTTCATTAAGATTGGATTCATACTGTCTAATTCTATGGTTTTAAAACAAGTCTCGGATTTAAATACAGTTTTTGACTCCAAACGATAAACCCTTATGAAAACCGTAAAAGTCACTGTCATGTCTTTTCTAGTTGTGGCAGTAGGCATAATGGCAGGCATGGCAACAGAACCGCAAGATTATACTGCTTTTGGGGATTCTGATGATGCTGTCTTGGGAAGTACAATGGAGGCAACCACAATAGCACTTGACTTGGCTAAAGAAAGCCTGACTCCGGGAGGCACAGGAAATTCAGATGTTTATCTTTTCTTTGCGGCTGAGCATTTTGGTAAGCAAGTTCAAGAGCTTCGCACAATATATGATTCGACAGATGCAGATGTAGATGTAGATGAAATACACATAACACTGCTAGATCTTCTTACAATATCAGACTCTGATATATTACCTGAAATTGATAAAGCTAGAATGATGCTCAGCCAAATCACATATGATGAAAGTACTGCGGCAGAACAAGTGATTGTGAATCTATTGACGCTATCTGATGAACAATATCAAACTGGCATACTGCAAGATAGTGACGAATCAATACAGATTGCCAAAAGACTGATTCAGAGATCCGAGGTACTCTTTGAATTAACTAACTTTGATGAGCGATTAACTCTGGAGATACAGTCATTTTTTAATGATTTAAATGAACATGTTGAGAATAGATCAGAGTTTCTCAAAGTCGGTGGACTGATAATTGCAATACAAAAAGACATCTTGGGAACAGAATCTGTTTCCTTTGATTATCAAACACTCTACCAGACGATTCGTGAATTATACGATGAGATGCTTGTTCAAGTTGACTCTGGAGATTATACCTCAGCAGAAGAAAATGCAATAATAGCATATCTTGATAACTTTGAATATTTGGAGGCTGACATAGAAAGGATTGACAAGGACTTGCTGTATGTGCTAGAGATTAACATGCGCGAGGAACTACGAGATATGATTGCAGATAACGCACCTCCAGATGAGATTCGTGAATTTGTCAATAATGTCATACTTCCAGACCTTAATTTGGCTGAAAGTCTTGTAGCAGAGCAGTATGAGGCAAATCCGGATATCCTTAATACTAGTAGAACCCCTGACGTGCTAAGACAAGCCGGTGATTCTACTGAGGAGGAAAAGACCGGCGTAAGGGCCGAAGTTGATTACATCCGAAATGCACTACTTGATGTAGTTGTACTTTATGAAAATGAAGAGTATGAATCAGCATATACTACTGCTCGGTCAGCGTACCTTGACAGCTATGAATTTGTAGAAATACCACTACGCGAGATAGCGCCTGATTTCACACTAGAAGTAGAGTATCAATTTGCCGAATTACGAAACATGATTAAATCTCGGGACAGTCTAGATAAAATACGCGATGTTGTAATTGCTATAAATAGAAACCTTGATGAATCTGAGCGGCTTGTTAGTGGGACTGGAGTATTGGCACCATCAATTGCATTCATGTCCTCATTTGCTATAATTTTTAGAGAGGGTCTAGAATCTGTTCTGATTCTAGGTGCAATACTGACATATCTAGAGTCATCACGAAATAACCGCCTGAAAAAATACGTACACTATGGTGTTATAGCTGCGGTAGGTGCTACTGCTGCAACGTGGGTTGTAGCATCATATATTATAGATATATCGGGCGCAAACCGCGAACTAATTGAGGCAATAGCCGCGCTTTCTGCAACTGCAATGCTATTTTATGTGAGCTTTTGGGTGCTCAATAAAATCGAACATAAAAAATGGATGGAATTTGTAAAGGCCAAAGTCTGGCAGGCCACTACTACTGGAAGTGTCATGGTATTTGTTATGTTGGCATTTTTCACTGTATATAGAGAGGGATTTGAGACTGTACTATTCTATCAAGCAATGGCTGGCTTTGCAAGGCACATGGAGGCTTATGTGGGACTTGGATTTGTAGTAGGTATGGCAACACTCTTTGTCATATATTTTGTAATGAGAAAGCTAGGAAAACGCCTTCCACTTCGGGCACTATTTGGACTCACTATGGGTGTAGGTGCATATCTCTCAATTGCATTTTTGGGAAATGCAATAAGGGAGTTACAAATTATAGATGTACTTCCATACACTGGAATGATTGGTACCATACCACGTCTTGACATCAATATTGCATCTATGACTGGTATATACCCGACACTAGAGACAGTCGTAGGTCAAGTGATATTACTAGGTGTATATCTTGTAGCAGTATCATACGTCTTGATACTTCGACCTAGAAAAGAAAGACAGCTTGCACAAATGAGAAAATCCCGGAGACATGATGATGCAGCAAAATAATCATCGTGTCCGAATAGGTATTGATGTAGGGGGTACATTTACCAAAGCAGTAGCACTAGATACCATTACTGGTGATATTCTTGCAAAATCAACCATACCTACTACTCACTTTGCAAAGACTGGAGTCTCTGAGGGAATACTTGATGCATTACACAATACAATCAAAGAGTCTGGAATTAACCCACATGATATAGAGCTCATATCACATAGCACTACACAGGCAATTAACGCACTTTTAGAATCTGATACTGCAAAGGTGGGAATAATTGCCATGGGCGTAGGGCCTGAAAAAAAAGATGTGATAAATCGCACAGATTTACATGATACTAGCATAAATCCAGAACACGACATAAAGTCATGTCATGCATTTTTAGATACATCACATCTAATTACAACTGATGAGGTACAGTCTGCCATAAGAGATTTGCAAGATAAGGGCGCCAAAGTTATAGTTGCAACTGAATCCTTTGGTGTTGATGATCCATCAAATGAAGAGTTTGTGATGAAAACTGCTTCAGAGTTGGATGTGTTATCTACTGCCTCACATGAGGTATCAGGCACGTACGGACTAGAGATAAGAACACTTACTGCTGTAATTAATGCCAGTGTAATTCCAAAGACATTCCAAGTGGCAAGGTTTGTAGAAGATACTATTTGCAACTCTGGCATAACTGCACCACTAATGATAATGAAAGGTGATGGTGGCGTTACCAGCATGGATACATTCAAGACAAAACCCATTCTCACCATACTATCTGGGCCAGCTGCTAGTGTAGCGGGAGCACTACTATACCTTAGAATAACAAATGGCATATTTGTAGAGGTAGGTGGAACTAGCACAAACATTTGTACAATAAAAAACGGCAGACCAGAGTTCAAATATGTTACAATAAGGGATCATCCTACATGTGTTCGTTCTATGGATGTAAGAGTGCTTGGAGTAGCAGGTGGAAGTATGGTAAATATGCAAAATAATAGAGTGTGGCGAGTAGGGCCGAGAAGTGCACACATTGCAGGGCTCAAATATGCGTGCTTTGCAGAGCCAGATGTACTCCGAGCAGGAAAGATAGTAATGATAAAGCCGCGTGAATCTGATGATGAATATGTAGCAATACAATGCAAAGATGACACATTTGCAATCACAAATACATGTGCCGCAAATGCACTAGGACTTGTAGATAAAGATGATTATTCCTATGCAAATCAAGAATCTGCCAAAATAGCAATGGATATGCTTGCAAGATATGCTGGAATGAGTTCTTTTGCAGAAATAGCCCAGTCTATAATTAATACTGCATCCTTTGATATAATGAAGACCATAACTAAGATAATTCAAGAGTTCAAACTTGACTCAAATTCAGTTCAAGTTATTGGTGGCGGTGGCGGTGCATCTGTATTGGTTCCATTTGTTGCAAAGCAACTCCAATTACAATATGTGAAGGCAAAACATGCTGATGTCATATCATCTATCGGGGTGGCTTCCTCCATGTTGCAAGAAGAACTAGAACAATCAATGGTAAATCCGACACCAGAGCAGATAAACATTGCACACAAAAAAATTCACACAGTCATGGTTGAAAAAGGTGCCGTGCCAGAGTCTATTGTAATTGATAGCCAATACATTGCAGAAAAATCAATCTTACGAATTACTGCATCAGGCAATGTAAATCTTGATAGCTCAGAGACCTCTAGGAGTGTATTTACACTAGATGATCTAAAATGTCGTGCATCTGAGATACTCTGCATGCCTAAAGATTCCATAGATTTGGGTTTTGAATCAGACCACTATGCAATATTTGTAGGTCATGTGGCAGAAAAGCGACTTTTTGGGAAAAAAAATCGACATCCATTTCTGGTTCTAGATAGATTTGGGAGGATGAAAAAGTCTGTGAAAAATGGAAAGATTTTCCAAGGTGGGAAAATATCAATTCTTGAAGACTTGGATGATTACCTAGAGTCTAGAGGTGGTGATGTAGCGCCGCAGATATATCTAGTCAATGACCTCAAACTAGTTGACTATTCTGGCTTGACATCCCCGAATCACATCCTAGATGCAATAAGACAAGAACTTGATGAGAATGAACGTGCTGCCATACTTGTAGAGTTTTAGATGTATTGCAAAATTTTAGTGATGTGGCAAAGTGTACTTTTCCAAACTATACACTTTTGATAATTTTATCCTCTGATGTGGACATATCCATCATGGTTGATGAATTGAGGTGTTTTGAATTTAACATCTTGAAAATGGGATATGTATAGCAGTATGTGATCACTTTTACTGTGTTTGATATTATTGATACACTATACTCCTTGACATCTTTTGTTCATCCAAGCGTTGAATTTGGAGAACTTGGTAATAGTTGTACTGCACTGTAGAGTTATTTGTTTTTGTAATATTGTTATGGAATATTGTCGTGTAATGATCAGCGTGTATATATTGACTATTTTAAATGGAATTTTCATGAGCAAACTGTTCATATTGACCATTATGGCCATGATGGTTTTTACAGCCATACTGCCACATACCGTACATGCACAGTACTTTGGAATACCATATTCAGACAGCCTAGAATTTGCAGCTGGTCTTGAGGAGACTTTGGGGCATTTTTGGGCACTTGAGCAAAACCTTGATGAGGGAAATACCACACTTGCACTTACTCATGCAATGCATCCGATAGCCGAATTATATGATACGCTAAAGCCCACACTAGTTTCCACATCCCCTGATCTTGATACAAAGATAAAAAAAACACTAACAGAGTTGAGTGAAAAAGCAAACACCAATGTCTCAAGGGATACGGCTCAGCAGGCAATAGATGATGCAAAGGAAATAGTAGAGAAAGCACGCCAAGTCGTGATACTTGATAGCCTGAGCAATGATCCTGCCTTCAAGGCAGAATTGATTAATGGCTTGCTTGCTACATCAGTTGCAGAATATTCCATAGCAGTCAATAATGGTACTATATCTGAAATGGCAGAATTTCAAGATGGCTCTGCATTTGTGTGGCGTTCACAGCAAATATTTGACACGATAAAAACAGAGTTTGACCCAAACACTGTGCGAAACATTGATGGTTTGTATGATGGTGTTTGGAGTGCGTATGATTCTAGGGCAGACCCGGCAGACGTTGAGATGTTAGTAAATAGTATCATTTTGGAATTTAATACAGCATTTGATCTTGAATCTAATGATGATGATCCACTAATTTTTGTTGAAAATATAAGGAATCTTCTTGAAGAGACCAGGCAGGCGTATAATAACGGTGAGAAAGATTTGGCACTAAGCCTTGCTGCAAAGGCATATCTTGATCATTATGAATTTCTAGAAGCACCACTTGTAGATCTTGGACATGAGGAATTGATGAAAAAAGTAGAGGTAATGTTGAGAGTGGAATTACGAGATATGATTAGGTCTGATGCTGATCCTGGTATGGTAAGTGCACACATTGATGATATACTTGCAGAGATGGATGAAATTGCAGTAATTGTACCTGAATTTGGAACCATTGCAGTTATGATTCTAGTAGTAGCTATTGTGGGAATTATTACAATCACTTCAAAATCTAGATTGGGACTAAGAGTGTAATTGTACTAAATCCTGACTGTGCTTTAGATATCTCATACACAAAATTCACATGATATGTGCAAGACATGTGTTAGTACACCAAACAGGTTTTTAAAAAATCCTAGTTTAGCAACTTTTCAAGAGCTTGGCTTGCATTGAGCATACCATTTTTTTTAGCAAACTCTTCTATTATCTTGTACTGTTTTTCAGTAAAACAGACTGGCATTGAGCGCTTTTCCATGCTGGTATGTTTTGTCTTTATTTAATAAAGGTGTTCTTTTCCATCTAATCCTATTTTTTGCAATTCTGGTGGGCCCGAACTGTCCTAGTATTATGTTTGATGTGTGATTTGGAAAGATTTTTGTGAACGGCTGATTATATACCATTCATGGTAAAAAAGTTACAGATTTTGGTTATAGGACACAATGATAATGGGTGTATGGAGATACACAAAAAAGCCGCATATGAGACTGGCCTTGAAATTGCAAGGTCTGATTGCGTCTTGATTACTGGTGGCCTAGGTGGTGTAATGAATGCTGCAAGTCGTGGGGCACATGATGCTGGCGGTATTACTGTAGGGATTCTGCCGCAAGATAATCCATCACTTGCAAACCCGTACTGTGATATTGTGATTCCAACTGGCATGGGCTTGACTAGGGACTTTTTAAACGCGTTATCTGCTGATGGAATTGTTATAGTTGGCGGTGGTTCAGGAACTTTATCTGAGGTTTGTGCTGCATACATGTACAAAAAGCCAATGGTTGCAATACGGGGTTTAGGTGGGGCGGCATCTCAGTTTATTGATGATTATATAGACCATAGAAAAAACGTCAAAATTATTGGCGTTGATACTCCTGCTGAGGCAGTCCGAAAATTACTAGAAATCATTGCATAGATACAAGTAATGGATCAGGCTCATAAAACTGGCCATTTTGTTTGGCAAGTGAGTTTAATTCATTAACTATATCTTGGAATCCAATGTTTTTTCCAGTCTCAAAGAGTGGTTTTTGTAGTCCGAGGCCAAGACGTGCTGCCTTTTCAATCTCTTCCATATCGCTTGCCTTGTTTGTGATGAGCCATGCGGCATTATTTAGTATGTTTGCAACAAGCTGGATGGGATTGCACTTGTCTGCCAACTCTTCAGATAATACTACCCTCTCGTATTTATCGTCTGAATATTTGTAAAATCCTTCGCCAGATTTTTGACCAAGTTTTTTCTCGTTAAACATTTTCTCAATCTCTACATGCGGTCTGATTACCTTTTTGTCGCGAAGGTACATCTCAGTTGTTGCTTTGTGGATTACATCCATTCCAGTAAAGTCTGCTAGCTCAAATATGCCCATTGGAAAACCCATTTTGAATTTGACTGTAGAGTCAATTTCTTCTAGTGTTGCACCAGTTCTATCTTTGATGTAGCATGCTTCATGCACCATGGGTATGAACAGTCTGTTTATGATGAATCCTGGAACATCGCGTCTACACATGACTGCTTGTTTTTTTACCGAATTTACATAGTTCTGTGTTATATTTACTGTTTCATTTGATGTCTTTTGGCCTGGTATAATCTCTACAAGCTTCATAAGTTGCGGTGGATTAAAAAAATGAATCCCTATAAACTTGTCAGGCCTGCTTGTAGTATTTGCAATCTCTGTAATTGGAAGTGTGCTTGTGTTTGAGGCAAATATGACATCAGTACCTGCTACGGCATCAAGTTCTGCATAGACCTTTTTTTTCAACTCCATTATCTCTGGAACTACCTCAATTACAAGGTGTGCATCTTTTACTGACTCTGCAAGGTCCACCATGGGTGTGATTCTAGAATATATGGAATCTGCTTCTTGTTGTGTAATTTTTTGTTTTGATACCATCTTGTCTAGGCTCCATCTTATCTTTTCCATGGCTTTATCCAAAAACTCTTGTTTTATGTCCCGTAGGACAATGTTATACCCTGCGGTTGCCGATACCTGGGCTATTCCATGTCCCATGACTCCTGAGCCTAGTACAGTAATATTTGAGATTGTCATATAGGCTATGTTTCTGAGTCCCTTATAATGTATATCAACATGATGCTCTTCCATAAACTCGAGGCTTTTGTTATTTTGAACTCTTGACCTCTATATGTCCGTCTTTTATGACAAATTTTAGGCGTTTTGGATTCTTTAGCATCTTTAAAATGAGCTATGGTATATGGCAGTAATTGGTCATTCTTGCTGTGTTTGGTATTGTGGATACGGTAACCTCTTTGGCATCCTTTGTCCACCATTGGCATGAAATATTATGGTAACTTGATGCTTTTTAATCAACCGAAAGATCTTACACAATTGGAATTATACATAATACATGAAGAAACGTTAAAGGAGATAATCCACATAGTGTTAGAAGAACGTGGCAAGGAGATTGCACAGAATTATGACAACCAAGATATCGGTTCTAACTGATACAAGGTTTACTCAATCAGAAATTGATATTATGATGTATTGTTTAACTCTGGTGGATGCAAATGTATATGCTATACAGCATACGTGGTAAAAGACAGTGCCAGCACATTCTCGCAGTATGCTATGTAATTAATAGTCAAAAACCTCTAGATAAAAAACACATCTCAAAATTACCACTACGTGTGTCATATAGTTGAGATTGTCCAAGTCTTACATTTGTGGCAGATACAAAGTTACAAGTCCTGCTAAGAATTTATCCCAAACTCCTAATTTGGTAAAAAACACATGTTTACAAGTCATATATGTCTCTATGCTGTACATTATCTACGGCCCTGTGTTTTGTATAGAACGCACTGGATACAATGTATCCAAGGGTCCGCCATTTTTACAATGTTATAAAATCGTCTGATAGTTTGAAATGGCAACACTGCATCCAAGGGTCCGCCATTTTTACAATGTTATAAAATCGTCTGATAGTTTGAAATGGCAACACTGCATCATACAAAACCCGTAATTCTCCCGGAATGATTTCGGTGGGGGGTGATTTTTTGGAATGGATAAAATCTATTAGAAAAATAATATATATTAGAAAAATAATATATAATTTGAGATGAGAAAATGAAAAACTCAAAATGTATTCCGGGCACAATAAAGAAATCTAAAACTACTCCATACGTATTTGTTCATGTAGTTAGAAAAATTTTCTAACTCAGGAACGAATTTGATACATTTTGCGAATGTCCTTGTTTTTCTATGCACGACTTGAACACATACCTCCAGACCATATCTGTTCAGAAGAGTATGGGGTGGCAGCTGCATAGCTGTCATGAATCGATTCTTCCTCAAATTCAGCGCTTTTGCTAATTTATTCCTCTGATCTTGACATATCCATCACGGTGATAAATTTGAGATATTTTGGGTTCTTTAGTAATTTCAAAATGGGCTATGGTGTATAGCCGTATCTAGTCATTCTTACTGTGTTTGGTGTTATGGACATGATAAACTCTTGATATCTTTTCTCTACCCAAGCACCAAATTTGAGTAAGCGCCTCCACATGATGATATTGGGGTATGATACTAGGATATGATACTAGGATATGATGCTAGGATATGATGCTAGGATATGCTACTAGGATGATACTGGGATATGATACTGAGATATGATACTGAGATGTGGTGTTATTGTGGCTCTTTCAGGCTAATACTGTGTGTTCGTGCTTGTAGCGTAATCCTGACTGTGCTATTTCAAACAATTTATAAAATATTTTCTACTCCAATATGGTATGGGATTGTTTAGGAGGAAGGAAAAAAACGAGACAAAG
The DNA here is from genome assembly GCA_026712925.1 of Nitrososphaerota archaeon. Lineage (GTDB taxonomy): Archaea > Thermoproteota > Nitrososphaeria > Nitrososphaerales > Nitrosopumilaceae > JAPOPJ01. The sequence goes on along the minus strand of JAPOPJ010000191.1, from coordinate 2,235 downwards.
TGTAAGGAATGTGGCCTAGAATTACCTACGCCAGAACGTCTGGCTAGGCACTTGAAAAAGGCACATGGTAATGTACCTGAAAAAAAGCTTGACCCCGACGGTGGTGGGGGCGGGACCTGGTAGATTGGAACTATCTTCTGGTAGAAAGATGGCACTGGTATTTGGTGGTGCGATAGTTGTTGCAGGTATTGTGCTCTCTACGATAGTCTTTCCGTTTTGGAATCTTATACGTGAAGATGTGTATGAGGATGTAGTGATACTTTCAAATGATGGTGAGGTATGTTATGTCGAGACATCTGATAGTATTCCAAAGACTATTGAGGATTGTATGCTTTTGCCCGGGGATAGTGCTACAATAAAATTCGGTGAAGGACTTGCATGGGCTAGAATTATAGATGCAGGCAATTAATTTTAATACCTAAAGATGATATGATTCTTGTTGGACTGTATATTTTGTAAAATTATACGCAAAGAGGTTCCTGCAAGATTTCTTTTAGAGACTAAACACTCTATATCATTTCTTGATGCGTTCCCACTTGCACAAGGACATGCACTAGTCATACCAAAAAACCATCGAGAAAAGATTCAGGATCTTTTACCTGATGAAAATGCAGACCTTTTTTCACTGGTACAGCATACTATATCCAAAGTCGATAAAATAACAGGTGCTACACTAGTTGCAATACATAACGGCAAGGATGCAGGACAAGATATTCCACACCTTCATGTACATCTTGTACCACGGTCATCAGGCGATTCAGCCGGTGCCATACACAGCATGTTTGACTCTACCATACATATCACAGATGATGTAATGTCTGATTTACAAAAGAAACTAGGCAGTTAGAATGGGAACATTCGCTCGTTGCGATCCTTGTCCTCTACAATTATCGCCTTTGTTGGGCATGTCTCTGCGGCATTCATGATTTTATTTACTCCTGCACCTCTTGGATTAATCACAGATGATTTTGGATTCATGTTTTTGTTCTTGTCTATTTGGAATACATCTGGTGCTATTATTTCACAACTACAACAACCAATACATAATGTCTTATCCACATTTACAGATAAATTTGGCTGCTTTTTTGGTTCTCTTGCTTTGTCAAATTCGCCGTTTTTGCCATCAGGTCGTGCCTTGGCATTATACTCCTCCCAGAACTTTTTCTCATATTCTTTCCAAAAGTTAGGATCTCCCTCTTCAAACTCTTTTGTGTACCTGCTCCAGTCTTCCTCTGGAGTTTTATTGTCTTGTGGTGCCCCCCACTGTGGTTTTTTCTTAAATGTGGTCTTTTCATCTGTCTTTTTGTTCTTGTATTTTTGTTCTGGCTCGGGCTCTGTTATGTTGTGATTTTTCTTTAGGTGGTTGTATGCTTCAGTGACCTTTTTGAAACGATTTCCCTCTTTTTCATCGGTATTTTTATCCGGGTGGTATTCTAGTGCTAGCCTTCTGTATGCAAGCTTGATCTCCTCAAATGAGGCATCTGACTTTACTTTCAGAGTCTGATGTGCTTGAAAGTTATCCACACGTTATCATGATATTCGTTTATTAAAATAGTTTCACACAAATGTTACCATTTACGGATAATCTAGACTCATGTTTGTCGTGTAGTATGTGTGACTGTGGCATACGGATGTGGTGATGGGTATCATATTCAACAAATATCAACTTTGAAATATGCATATAATCACAGCAAATCCATGACAACAGCTTTTGTCTTGATTAACTGTGATTTGGGCGCAGAGGCCGGAATTATAGAGAAACTAAACGAACTCGAGCAGGTCAAGGATGTATTTGAAATTATGGGCACACATGATATAATGGTGAGATTAGATGCTGAAAACTTTGAAAAGGTTCGTGAGATTGTCTCATGGAATATACAAAAATTGGACAAGATTCGCTCTACTTCTACCTTGATAAGAAAGGAGGTCTAGGCATTATACCCTGAGAGATGACTCGTAAAAAAAACGAGATAGAGGGACTAGTTGATGACATGATTGCAAGCAGTGATGAGTTTGTCAAAAATTTGACATCTGTACTTCCGGAATCTTTGGCATCTTCTGTAAAGATGTTCCAAGAATCAAACGTGTCTAACTTGAAAATGATCAAGGAATTTCTAAACAAGCCTTAAATTTTGTTGGGATGCAAGACTGTGCTGTATAATATATGGTACTTTTAATGATTATGTAATAGTAAGATAATTCGTTTTCACGGATATGACTTTGCAATGTTGATTT
>JAPOPJ010000222.1 GCA_026712925.1 Nitrososphaerota archaeon | reverse complement strand
GCATTAATTCGGTTTTGTTCAATATCATTACATGGTGTTTACCAGTCGGATCAACAAAAGCCCGTATTTTCATGCATTTGCATTGGTCACACTTTAATCTTGTGTATTACCTTTCTGAACTCTGAAAAGAGCTCATCCAAAGTAGGTACCAAATATGTCCCATCAAGGCCATTTTTGTGACCCATCAGCTTTTCAGCAACATTATGATTCACAGAGTTATCCAACTTTAGTATGGTGTTAAACCTTTTTCGAAATCCGTGATCTGCTTGCACGTCATATCTACCATTTTGTTTGTGCCTTATCACGCTATTTGAGAGAATCCTATACACTACAGACCTTGCTCCACTCCAGCCTAGTTGTTTTGACATTTGGCCAGAAGTGCTAAAAATTGGAGTATCACCACAAAATAATTCGCCAGACATTTGGCGTTGTTTGTGGTATAAATCTAGTGCCTTTGTTGCCTGTGGTGTTAGAAATGTCCAGTATTCTTCAATTTCTCCAGAATAGAGTTTTATCGCAGTACACTTGTTAGGCATTTTTTTAGTGTGATTTAACGTCATCTTGTGATCAAATACACCAATCCTTGCACCGGTAGATGCCAGAAAGTGAATTAATGCAGAGTTTCTTGAATTTTTTGTACCGTTTAACATACTGCGTATCTCATCTGAAGTGTACGCCCGCAAGGTAGGCATTTTTTGCCTTTGTGGAAACATTTTTCTTATTATATCCCAATCTAGACGTATTCTATTCATTATGCAAAAGTGTCTTATTCCCTGAAAGCGCGAAGGAATAGAGTTTGGATTTGCAGTCTGTCTCAAGTATATGAGATAATCCTCTAAAATGACTTGTAGTTTATCTTGTGATATGGTAAGAAGATCCTCGTTGGAGGATAATCCTGAAAATCTTCTGAACTGCTTGAGGTGTACATTGTAGTTTTTTCTTGTGTATTCTGACTTTATGGACTCGTCAAATAGTATTATACATCGAGGTTTTGTCTTGGAATACTTCATATCATTATTTGGCATATTGTGTATTTTTACATAAGTGTTTGAGAAATTAATTTAAAATGTTTTTTAAAATTCTAAAGGCAAAATATTATGATAGAATGAAAAGGTATGAAACATGCTAGGATGTGATATTTTTTAGATTTGTGATTGTACATCAAAGAACGCAGAGTTTATCTCTTCTATCGATGTAGCACCTACAATAATTCCTTTTCCTGATGCAAATAACAGTGCAACACAGCTGCCTTGTATTCTATAAATCAAACCCGGAAACTGATCAGGCTCATAAATGCTCTTAGGAAGAGTTCTTGCAAGCATTTCTATTGGTAGGCTTTTTTTGAGGTCAAACCTTGACACAATATTTCTTGTTTGTGATGTAATTCGTGTGTTCTTTGCAAGTTTGTAGTTTTTTAAAATATTAACAGCCTTTTTCAATTCAACATCTGCCTGTTTTGGACTTTTTGTACCCACTGAGATCATCTTTCCGGTTCTAAATATGGTAACTCTACCTATCATGGTATCATCCTTTACATATCCACATCTGTACAGGTCTAGATTTGAGCTCAGATGTTTGTATTCATTGAATCTTGCTATGTCAACTTTTTGTTTGAGATCTGCCGTAGAGACGGTGTTTTGAATTTTGAGCTCTGATCGCAGTTTGGTGTCTAATTTTTGCATAAATCATATCCATATCACTACAGTTTAAAGTATCGTGTAAATGTGATGCCACACATGGAAACCCCACACAAAAAACGCTACAAGACTACAAAACCTCAGAGTTATAGTGCGTGATAACAGCTCTAATTTCTAAAGTAGCAAATCTAGATTAAATATACGAATTGTGATTTTGGCACCACTACCAATCTTCACTATACACTGAAAACAATCATCAACTAAAACAGAATAGTTAGAATGATTTAGAAAAGCTTTGTACAAGTTACCAAAAAACCCTCTACAACAGCGGAGATCTAGTGGCAATTGATATAAAATCAGCCAGATTCAAGAAAGGAGATCGTGTGTCCCGCATGGCACTTGGCACGTACAACGGATATTTCTTACATCCAAACAAAAAGAAACTTCACAAGAAAACCATGTGCTACAATGATTACTCTAGTCATTGGATTGTTGGAATAATATACGAGTGGAATGAGAAAAAAGAAACACGCGACATGGTGGTGATAAAGACCATCTGCGTTGGAGAGAAATGGCAGTTTGCGGGGCGCATATCTGGATCTGGCGATACGGAAAACATCGGAGGTATGGATTCACTAAAGAGACTGCAAGCACGAGAAAGTGAATTTAAAAACAATGAAGAATTTGAGAAATACTGGCGCGATTACTGCATTAGGCACCCTAGACGTGGAACCAAGATTCCTACAGATTAATTGGTTATCAGAACTTCCGTGATTGAATTTCGCAGGTTTTCGGTTGCACCTACATGGTAAAAATGTTCATGCTTGTGAATATGAAATCCACCAAATAAATGATCCACGACTTCGTTTTTGCGATATCTGTTCTCATACCATAAGGATAAGCCAAATCGACATTGTACGGAGGACAAAAATCTTGCAAGATCTTTCAAGTCATCATTCCCCCACGCACTGTAATAGTTGGTGTCCCTGCCACTGTATGGAGGATCAAGGTATATGAAATCATTCTTGTTAGTTTGTCGCACTACATCGCGCCAATCCGAGGATAATAATTTCCATTTCATATTACCACATAATATAGACTCTATCCATGCTACTTGGTTGGTTATCTTGGTGATGTATGATTTTGAGAATCGTTTTGGTTTGCGGCAAAATGGTACATTATACCCACCTTTTGAGTTGAACCGTATCAAACCGTTGAATCCTGCCCTATTAAGGAACAAAAAGTCTAACGGGTTATGGGTGCGGTTAAACCGTTCCCTGATGGAATAGTAATGTTTTTCACCACATACTTCTAACAGATTGCCCTCTTTAGAAAGATATTCTCTGACCACCTTTGCAGATATTACACCATCTTGTATGGCCTTGTAAAAGTTGATAATGTATGGGTTGGACTCCCCCATCAATGCTTTTTTTGGCTTTATGTTAAATGCCACTACACCAGACCCCAAGAATGGTTCAACCCATCGTGTCACCCCGTCTGTATTTATCGTATCG
>JAPOPJ010000094.1 GCA_026712925.1 Nitrososphaerota archaeon | reverse complement strand
GAAACATCAAAGAGATGGGAGACACTTTGGTATCCGCCAAAATCACTACACCCAATCAAATCACCATGACGTATAATGAGGAATTATCTACATTCATCAACAGTTATCTCAACTTTACCATATCTAGTGAGGACAAGCCACGAAGTATAACAGGGATTAATGGCTCGCCAGCTATAGAAACAGGTGAGACTGTTCGCATCAATGGAAAACAAGTAAAAACATACTCCACTACACTGACATTTGCACGGGGACCTGTCCCGGCAGAATCTACGGGTACCATGTATATACAACATGCAGATCACTATTTGGCATTGATTCAAGTTAGTGATGGTCAAAACTAAACTAAAAATTGTCAGGCGACACTGATGAATATTTGCACATATCTGAAATAATTCAAGATATACAAACTGAAAGAGAATCTAGATATTACAGTCCTTGGGATTGTACATGCCAAATGACCCACCAATCATGATGGCGGGAGTCATTTTTCATAATCCGAATTAAAATAGTAGATTAACATCTGATATGTCAATATGCGCAATGAAACATCATATGTTTGCTTGGCGATAAGATTTTTGTCACATCATTAAGCACATACTTGGTATTGTGTCGGGTTCCAAATGATATATTTAGTATTTTCAAGAGAGTGGAAGTTTTAAACCCGTACTGTCCTTTCATTGTTAGATGTGTTTGCCCACCTTTTTCTCGCAAGATGTGGGTGGGTAGGCATACCTACTATAAGATCAGTGTGGATAAAATTTGTCAACAAAATTATGTCTAAATTTTATAATCTATAACCCACAATCTACAATCCCGAGGACTGATGATATGTGAAATAATAAGTATGGGGGTTCAGACGCAATATCTGCATCATTTCTGCAATATTTCTGCAATATTTCTGCAAGATTTTTGGATTCCAGTATTATGCTTTTATTTTACTGCTAAATCTAGGGATGCAGAGTTGATGCAGTATCTCTGGCGCGTAGGCTGTGGTCCGTCATCAAACAAGTGTCCTAGGTGAGCTCCGCACTTTTTGCAATTGACTTCGGTTCTAAGCATGCCGTATGAGCGATCCTCCACATACTCTATTCTTTCATCACTTATTGCATCCCAGAAACTCGGCCAGCCAGTGCCAGAATCAAACTTTGTTTCGGATTTGAATAATTCCTCCATACAGCATATACACCTGTACACACCAGACTCTTTGGTATTGTGGTATTTGCCGGTAAATGCCATCTCTGTCCCCTTGTTGATGCATACATCATATTGCTCTGGAGTAAGCTGCTTTCTCCACTCTTCAGGACTCTTGCTTATCTTATATCCCATGATATATCACTACACGTTGGAATATTTCTCTCTTTTCTCTGCTGTCTTTTTCTCAGACTCAAATCTCTCCAAATCATACTCTTTCAAGTCTACAAATTTGATTATCCTACTGAGGTTTGGATGTCTGTCCCTTATCTGGGAGTACATTTGCTGGGCTACATCTCTATAATCTGCATGTCCCTGCGGGACAGTCCTTAGCTCAATCAAATGTGTTGCCTCTCTCAGATTGAGTTTCATATAGTATGGATAATTGTATGCAAAGTTTACCACATATTGGGCCTGTTCGGGGTATCTTTTTTTAATTTTATCAAATGCGTCTTTTGATCTCTGCATGCATTCCTCAAAGTCTCTCCTTATACCAAGCACATCAATTTCATCTGGAACAGCATAACCGTGATTTGTAGTGAGTAGTTGTCTCTGAAGCGTCAGGGCACGATGCCTGTGAAAGTCTCTAAACATTCCAAAATTTGTCATAAAGTCAAAAGTATAGTATGTATTCTCAAAGGCACGCGGTGGTCTATGTCTTCTGTTTTTTCTAATTCTTCTAAAGGTCTCTATTGTTTTGATCTTTTCATTGTGTGGCATACTTTTGACTTGTTTTACTATATCTCCGTATGACGTACCTGGGGAGTGCTCGTAGGATATGGCTGCAATTATTTTATTGATTGCATCAGCTTCTGGTTCATAGTCTGCAAGTATGGTTGAGATATCTTTGGTTTTTTTTGGCTTGATTTTTTTTGCAACATGCTTTGCAGCACTATCTATACTTTGTAGGTATGCCTGAAATGCCACACCATATTTGTCATCTGCCCGTCTTACAAACGAGCCTATTGTAGTGTCTAGTTCTGATTTAATTTTTTTTGCCAGGTCTTGCTCTTCTGCAAGGTTTGATGCGCCAAGAATGGTTAACATGTACTCAAATGCACGCCCATTCCCCGTAATGCCTACATTGGTAAGTGTTGATGCTGGAAGTAAGCCTCTGAGAATATCCAGTGCCTTTGCCTTGGTGGAACTTTTATAAATCATCCCTGCTGATTTTATGTCTGCATCTAGTGTAATCTTGGAGTATGGTTTTTGAACTCCGTCTGTAGAATCTTTAAAGGTGTAACGTGTAATTGGATATTTTTCTCTGATGTAATTTATCATTAACTCTATATTTTCTGAATAAACAGCAAATGAAAAATTGCAAGACTCTTCATATATATCTGCAAATTTTGATTCTTGTATGGTTTGGTCTGTGTAAAATTTGTACTTGCCGCCTATCTTTTTATTCCATGTCACATATCTTGATGATTTTTCAAGGTATGACAAACCTAATCTACGATCTTCGATTTTTTTTACTGCGATATTTGAGAGTCCCTCGATTGCAATTTGTGCTTCACCTAATTCTGCAACAGAATCATCGCCATATTCTAGTAGGACTCTGGTGTAGAACTCTTCACCCCTGTCTTTATTGTTGAGAAACTCATCTAAAAATACACGGCGCATACTCTTGTCGGTTCTACTATATCTGGACATAAGGGCTCCACGATCTACTTGGCGTGGCGTAGTTATGGCAAACACATTCCCTGAGACATTTGAAAAATGCTCTGTTAGGGCTACTTTTTCAGCCGGTGTAAATTCTGACAACTCTTTGTTTAATGGTGCCGATTATTATATTGTATTTTTCTTACCGATCTGGATTAAATCCGGCCCATGATTCTCGTTTTTTTGCATCCCTCTTGACTGCCATCTTAATAGTACATCTTTGAATGCATCTGCATCTGCTTGGTTTTCTGTGTAAAAGAGTGTGGTTACCCAGTATCCGCCGTTTGCTGTCTTTCCGCCCACTGAGTTCATCCAAAAGTCACTTGGCAGGGTCTTTAGTGCTTTGTTGTCTGGATCCCTTGATAAATCAAGCCATCTTTTTGCAACAAAGCTCATTATCTGCTCTAACTCTTGTCTCTGAATCATACTATAATGGGGGTTTTTGCCAGATTTTAAAATTTCTATACCTGTGTTATGTGGTTTTAGCATGATATCCTATCTGATATGATTACACGCCTGTACAGGCATGTTACTGTTTGTAAAAAATAGCTTACCAAAACCAGAAAGCTTTCTAACACTCTGTACGATATACAAATCTATTAATTTTAATTCATGACCCACAGCGATGTCGATATAATCGGCAAAAACGTCAAAGACATGTACGGTACATTCATGGGAAAGGTCGTTGGAACGCTAACTGACATTGATGGGAGTATCCAGTCAGTTGGTATTGATTGTGGCTCACAGGGGCTCCAACAGGTTCCATTTGAGCAGCTTGTAGTCCAAAACGATCTAGTGATCTTTATTCCCAAATGGAGGCTTGATTCCCAAGCACTTTTGCGCGAAAAGCAGCTGACACTGCGACGCCTAAAGGCATTGATCGATATTGTCTCAGAAAATAATGACATGAGGGAGGATGCGGAAATTATCCATGAGAGGTACAAATCCAAACTTGCATCATTAAATGAAACTGAACACATCGTCAAGGCAAAGCTCGAGGAAAGAATGGCTGAACTCGATGTACAGGCAAAGGCTGCAAAGATGCTTTTGTTTGATGCAAAGGTACAGTTTAAGAGCGATGAAACCTCTGAGGAAACATTTGACACAGTCAAGCTCTGCATATCTGAGCTGCTAGAACATGTCAACCACGAGATTGCCGAGATTCAAAACGTCCAAAAAAGAATCGTTGATCTCGATGCTGAAGTAGAGGAAGTGACTGCACCCCCACAACCCCTGCAGGATTCTGCTATTGCATATCTGGGAACATCAGATATTCGTAGCAAACTCCCCGAGGCACCGACTGAACCGGTTCCATCTTCAGAATCTGAACCAATATCTGCTGGAGTCCTGCCGACAGTTCCAGCGTTTGGTACAGAAAATGAGGACACGTCAGCGAACCCAGAACCGACAAAACAAGATACTGTAGAAGCTCCAAAAGACAGCGAAAGCAACTGGCTTGCCAGAATGGGAGCCTAGCGGTTTTTTTTATATGTTGTTTTGGCGCTCTGGACCGCTGGCGTTTTCATCCTGTGGAAAAAATTAATTTCAAATAACAAATACTATCATTATAACAAACATGTCATCTTGTATGGTGCAATTATACTGAGTGGGATTAACGCCTGCATAGATATGGTGGAGTCTAAGACAAAAAGTTTGTACCCTTTCATCATATACTGACATGTACTAGTTCAAATTTTTAAAATATGGTGGTTACATTTTGCATGAGGTCACATGTGCGAAGTTTCTACTGTAGATACTACTGTAGATACTACTGCTGATTCTACTACAAGATTATCAAATCCTTTAAAACATCCTATAATATAATATGATTTTGAGATGATATTATACAATATAACAAAGAATACATCTATTTTGAAAAGTTACTTGCCCTCATACCACTATACCATAACATGTACTACAAAACATGTTCTTGCCTTGGGATTTGTAACAGGTAGGTGCTGTCATGTCTAAAGTCTTTGATATCGGCCTTGGGAATCATGATACACTTACTCGCCAGGAGGCAAAAAATGATTATGTGAAATTTTGGGATATGCAAGCAAAGCAGCTCTACTGGTTCACGCCGTGGAATAACACGCTTGACTGGAAGCCTCCGTTTGCAAGATGGTTTGTAGGTGGCACTATCAATGCATCGTATAATACTCTAGATGTACACCAAGACAAGCCTCAAAAGCCTGCTATTTTGTGGGAGGGTGAGGATGGCACATCACGAATCCTAACATACCATGACATGTGGGTAAAGGTACAAATTTATCAAACTCGCCTAAACAGTCTCTAGGCGTACAAAAGGGCGATAGGGTGACAATTTATCTACCTATGGTTCCTGAACTCCCAATTGCAATGCTTGCATGTGCAAGAATTGGTGCAACACATACTGTGATATTTTCTGGATTTAGTGCCTCATCAATTAGAGATAGGGTGGATGATTCCAAGTCAAAAGTTGTAATTACCGCAGACGGGGGATTCAGACGTGGAAAAATTGTTCCACTAAAAGATATTGTTGATGATGCAATAAAAGGGCTAGACTTTGTAAAATACGTCATAGTGCTAGAGCGTACAAAAACAGGCATTAATCTGAATCCAAAAGACCGGCTCTGGAGTGACTTGGCAGACGCATCATCAGATGTATGTGATGCCGAGGTTCTACAAAGTAATCACCCACTATTCATCCTATATACCTCTGGAACTACAGGAAAGCCAAAGGGTGTGCTACATGGGACCGGCGGATATCTTACACATCTTTATTCGACGTTCAAGTGGGCCTTTGACATCAAGGATAGTGATGTCTTTTTTTGCACGGCAGATATTGGATGGGTTACCGGGCATAGCTATATGGTTTATGCGCCACTACTCCACGGGGCAACACAGGTAATGTATGAAGGTGCACCTGACTATCCAGATGCGTCACGAATGTGGAGTATTATAGCAAAATACGGTGTTAGCATATTTTACACCACTCCTACGGCATTACGTATATTCATGAAGTTTGGTGATGAAATTCCAAACTCTTTTGATCTCTCGTCACTTCGGCTTTTAGGTACAGTAGGCGAGCCAATCAATCCAAGTGTGTGGGAATGGTACTATGATGTAATTGGGAAGCAAAAGTGTCCAATCATTGATACTTGGTGGCAGACTGAAACCGGAGGAATGCTAATCACATCACTCCCGGGACTTGAGACTATACCACTTAAACCCGGTTCTGGAACGCATGCTATACCGGGAGTCGATATTGGTGTAGTGGATGAAGAAGGTAATGATGTTCTTGCAAACACAAAAGGATACCTTGTTATCCGGAATCCGTGGCCCGGTATGCTTTTGGGTTTGTGGAATGATAATAAAAAATACAGCAATGTGTACTGGTCAAGATACCCAGGATATTATTACCCAGGTGACTATGCAATCAAAGATGAGGATGGATATTTTTGGTTACTTGGAAGAGCAGATGATATCCTAAAGGTTGCAGGACACCGTATAGGAACAGCAGAGCTTGAAAGCTGTCTAGTATCACATGATGATGTAGCAGAGTCTGCTGTATGTGGTATTCCAGATGAGATAAAAGGTGAAGTGATAGCTGCCTTTGTTGTATTAAGGGATGATGTTGAAAAATCAGACAGCCTTCAGCAAAACCTTTATGAAAAAATTAAAAATGAGATAGGCCCGATTGCAACACCACAACAAATGTACTTTGTATCAAAACTCCCAAAGACAAGAAGTGGCAAGATAATGAGAAGATTACTCAAGGCAATAGCGGGCAATGACAAAATAGGTGACATTAGCACGCTTGAGGATGAGGCAGCAGTCTCAGAAGTACAAGCGGCATTTGATGATATACGCAAGTCCGTGGGGGTTTAGTTATTTCGTATCTACATATCTTGTATCTGCCAGATATGACTAGTGCTCTTGTAATTTGTGCAAGTTGATGCTTTGTAGCATTTCAAACATTTCTTTTAGTCCATTATATTCTGATTTGGAAGTCTCACTCATAGAATTGTAATCTGTTTTTTTAATTTCATCAAGTCTATGAATTGAGACTGCAAAATATTTTTCTAGTTCTGAAATTTTTTCATCATCAAGGCATGTAAGATCAAAAATTACAGTATTACTTCCAAGCAGGTTTTTGTTTTCATCATACAGACTTGTTGCTTGGAGTAGTCCGGGAAACGTGGTTCCATTATGTCGTTTGAATGTAATTTTTCTATCTGATACTTGACCTGTCTCAAACCATGTTTTTAGTGAGTTATTCATGGCCTCCCATGACTCTTTTGGGACATGCTCAAAAATAGGCCGTCCTAGTACTTCTGATTTTGCATAGCCTAGGTTTGTAGCATATGTGGAGTTACAGTCTAAAATTATGCCTATGGAGTTGATCCTGCGCCACATGATTGGTGAATCCTTGAGCGTCTTGCGCGCCTCTGTCTGCATCATTTTCCAAGTCCACTTTCTAGTTATTAAACTGCAATATTACATTCAAGGTGTATTTCACTATACATCGTACTAAACGCCATACTATACACCATGCTATACACCACGCTGTATCTAGATATGCACACCCAAGAATAATATAACAACCTCTAATACCATTTATGATGAGCGAAGACGTGCCGACTTTTGTTAATAGTCAGCCTGATGATACTGGGAATAGCACCTCTACAGGCCAATCCTCAAATAATATGCTCAAGGGAATGGTAGTTGCGATCGCAGTTGCGGCATTTTTTGCAGGGTATTTTGCCGCTACACTTACTGATTCTGATGGTATCACTGATGAGCAAATGGATATGATTATCTCAGAAATTGACTCCAAAGTTATAATCCAAGCTGATGAAAATCCTAGTCAAGCCGCCGATGAGATATTACTCGTATCACTTGATGATGATCCAATCAAGGGAAGCCCTGATGCAGAAATCACCATCGTGGAATTTTCAGACTTTCAGTGCCCGTTTTGTGCAAGGTTTTATGAGCAGACACTACCACTAATTGAGCAAGAATATCTAGATACTGGAAAGGCCAATCTTGTATATAGAGACTTTCCGCTACAGATACATGCAAATGCAGTTCCTGCACACATTGCTTCTGAATGTGCTGATGAGCAGGGACAGTTTTGGCTGTACCATGATGTATTATTTGAAAGACAAAAAGAGTGGGAGTCAATACCGCGTGAGAATATTGCAACTATCCTCATACAGTACTCTGAGGATTTGGGGCTTGATAGAGACGAGTTTGAGTCGTGTCTGAACTCTAATGCAATGTCTTTAGAGATTCAAAATGATTATCAGGATGGTGTCAAGTATGGTGTCCGAGGCACGCCTGCATTCTTTGTGGGAAATGATGACACTGGATATGTGGCACTGTCTGGCGCGCAACCCTTTGAAGTATTTCAGAGGGTGATTGAATCAAAACTCGGCTAGCATGTCATTTAAACCACTGGTCTAGATTGTGGCTTTTTGTATCGAGTGCTTTTTTTAGTCTGCCAAGCGTCAGTTTCACTCTGTCACTGGAAAAACTCCTCTCATCTACAAGGTATTTGGTTATGGCCTCATAGTTTACATCTTGAAATATTATCTCATCCACATCTGCAACATTGGGATTTAGAAAGATGTTTCTTATTTGGTTATAATCTATATCATGAAGATGTTCTTGTATCTGTGGTATTTCTTCTAGCTTTGAGTGTTGCTTTATCATTTTTAATGCAGTTTTTGGTCCTACTCTCTCAAAGCCACTGGGGTTAAAGTCAGTGCCAATTAGAATCCCTACATCTACTAACTCTTCTCTTGTTAGTTCTAGATTTTCTAGCGTCTTTTTCACTTGGATTATCTCTGGCTCTACATCGACATATGCATTCCTATTTGGAATCCTGCGCCTTCCACTATTTGTAAAGTTTCTTACTAATCTTTTTGCGCCAAAGAGTACCGAGTCAAAATCTTGGCTTGCAGATGCAAATGCATGTCCTGTATTTGTAAGGTGTGCTGCAGTTGCTTCGCCCTCTGATGGTGCATCGATATATGGAATCCCAAAATGTTCAAGTAATCTCTTACTGTCTTGTATCATGTCATCTTTAAGGCTAGTAGTTTGTTGGGCGAATTTTCTTGCATCCTTGAGGTCGCCTCTGGCCATGGCGTTTTCAAACTTTACTGTGGCATCCTTTTTGATCTGTTTTCTCCTTTCAATCTCTGCTGTTTTTAGTGATGGTGGCTTGCCATCAAATACGTATACGGGCTTTATTCCTATGGATAAAAAATTCACATTTCTGTACAGCAGGCCGCTAAGATGGCTTGTAGCTCTGCCTTCAGAGTCAGTCAAGTAGAGACCATCGGCACCACGAATTGTTGACAGAAACTGGTAGATTGCATTGTATGCATCTATTGCAACTATTTTTGTTGCAAATGACTCTAGGTTTGTCTTTTCTCTAGTTACAAGTTCTTTGATGTTTAGCCCCATGATATCTCTTGTTCTTCTCTGCTATTTTGTGTTTGTTTTTCTGGCTAAATGATACAAATATTGCATCTTGAATCATACTCTTGTGAAGAATTGGCTGTTCTGGGCTGGCGTGGGATTTTTAGTAGGAGGTGTGGTAAGTTATCTGCTGAATCTTGGTGCAACCGGGGCAATTTCTGCCTATGAGGATATGTCGGGTTTTGCAATCGGATGGATGCTGGCCGGAGCTGTACTGCTTGTTGTGGGATTGATAAAAAAGCAGTGATGTGCACTGATGCGCATCGGTGGTATGTTGGTAATCTTATATCACTTTGAAGCGGTACTGGTAGTTTGGGGTATGATTTTTTGTCAGCTCTGGCGATTTGCTTTATTATGGAGATATGCTGAGCAATACTGCCAGGTTAGCCAAGCGGTAAGGCGGCCGTCTCGAAAACGGCTACGTGCAAGCGTTCAGGGGTTCGAATCCCTTACCTGGCGCCAATATCTTTCAGGCATTGATTACATCTTTGATGATGTGTCGGTTCTTGATCAAATTCGGAGCTTTTGATATTTTGAGCCCTTGGCCTCGATATGCCCATCTCGGATGACGAATTTGAACACATGTAAACCACCCTCCCGTAGTTATCCCGATGGAGCGATCCCTTACGCCTAATGATCGAAACGATCTATAATTTGAGTGGGACAAACCGAGCTGCTGTGTAATTGGGCTTCGCGCCCTAATAGATGTGAGCAGCCTTACAATCCATCAAAGATCCGAAAGGAGGTGAGAGAAAGGATGAGAGTGAGCATAGGAATTGATATAGGAAAGAGGAAATGTGACTACTGTGTAGTAGATAGCAGAGGCAAAGTACTAGAGAGAGGTCATTACATCAACAAACCAAAGTTTGCAGCTGAAGTTGCAAAAAGACTAAAAGCCAAATATGGAAAAGATATCCGTGCAGCGTGTGAAACTACTGGCAACATGTGGAATTTCACATATGATGCATTTGAGAATGCAGGAATAAAGATACTTCTTGCAAACACGTACAAGATGGCAATAATTGCAAAGACTGGAAAAAAGACAGACAAGATTGATGCAGAAAAGATAGCAAACATAGTGAGAATGGATTTCATACCAGAATGCTACGTTCCAGGAAAAAAGATTCGTGGACTGCGTGCATTGGTAAGGCAGAGAAACAGTTTAGTTCAGGATAGAACGCGTTATATTAACAGAGTTCACAGTCTGCTTGACAGACATGACCTGGAGATAGATGCGTCATCAATGCATTCAAAAAAAGCATTGATACAATTGTTTGCAGCCAAGTTAGACCCAATAGAGGATGAAATGGTATTACAACGATACGCACGACAAATTGTAAACCTTACAGCAGAGATTGAAGATATGGATGAAGAACTTGCAGATGAAGCGGCACAAAACGAAGATGCAAAATTGTTAGCCAGTATGACTGGAATTGGACCATATACTTCACTGCTTCTTGCAGTAGAGATTGCAGATGTTAAGAGATTTGCAAAAGCCAGACAAATGATATCATGGGCAGGATTATGTCCAATGATAGTACAGTCCGGAGATAAAACATACTCCGGCAAGATAAAACACATGGACATTAACAAACGTGTCAGATGGGCAATGTCTGAGGCTGCAAATACAGCAGTACGATTCGATACAAGAATGAAGGCAATATACGAGACTGCGCGCAGAAGGCATGCTGGTTTGCATGGACCAGCCATAATCGTTGTTGCAAACAAGATGATAAACATTGCATGGTATATGCTACGTAGCAGAACACCGTACGAGTCACGAAACGAAAACCTGTACAAACGCAAGCTAGCCAGATTGGAGCGAAAGCGCAAGAAATAGCCACTACACCAAGAGATGTCGTATTTCTCTTGCTAGCGTTAGCTATAAATCACATATCAGATGACTAGGCACGGATTAAAAGGAAATCATCGGTAGTCGGTTTAACTATGCAGGGTGGTTAACATAGATGAGGTATTTTGGATTCTTCAGCATCTTCAAAATGGGTTTTGGTGTGTAGTAACTAGCCATCCTTGCATTGTTTGGTATTATGGATATGATAAACTCTTTGACATCTTTTGGTCGTCCAAGCTCCGAATTTGGGGAAGTACCAAAATTAGAAATATTTAAAAGCACCCCACCCAACATTTTACCATATTGGTAAATAGTATGGTGTTTGTATTGCTAATTGTAGCAGTATCTGTACCAATCTTATTTTCAGATGCATCTGCTGTAGAGTGCGACCATGGTGAACTGCCTAGATGTGAAGACCTTTTCAATACTGATGGTGCGTTTGTCACTACTTGGACAACTACAGCACCGGGTCAGACAATAACTATACCGTCTTTTGCTGGTACAAGCTATAGTATCAATTGGGGGGATGGTAATGTTGATCTTGCCAATGGTGACACAAGTCACACGTACAGATATTCTGGCACATATACTGTAACAATAGAGCGTTCATTTCCTGGAATCAACCTAGAAAGAAACCTTGATAGTGCACTCAAACTAAAAGAAATTACACAGTGGGGTGATATCCAGTGGAGTACCATGGAGGGTGCATTTTATGGTGCAGCTAACATGAATATCACTGCAAGTGATTCACCTGATCTTTCAAATGTTGAAAATATGGATAAAATGTTTGCAAATGCGCGCACATTTAATGCAGACATTAACTCTTGGGATGTCTCTAATGTAACTAGCATGGAGCAGACATTCATGTTAGCTCAGTCTTTTGACTCGCCACTTGATAATTGGGATGTCTCTAATGTGAATAATATGAGCGATATGTTTGCAAACGCCAAGGCATTTAACAAAAATATTTCTAGCTGGAATGTATCTAATGTAACAAATATGAGCGGCATGTTCATGTCTGCTTCATCATTTAATCAACCTCTTAACTGGAATACATCATCAGTTAGTGACATGTCTGACATGTTCAATGGTGCCACATCCTTTAATCAACCGCTCAACTGGAATACATCATCGGCAAATACAATGTCTGGCATGTTTGCAGGCGCTACCTCATTTAATCAACCACTCTATCAGTGGAATATCTGGAATGTCACTGACATGTCAAACATGTTCAATGGTGCCACATCATTTAACAGCACTCTTAGTCATCACTACGTTAACGATATTCGCCAAGAGGGTTGGGTAACGTACAACCTAAAAAATATGTCTGGCATGTTTGCAGGCGCTACCTCATTTAATCAACCACTTCAGTTTAGCCTGATCGATGTCACTGACATGTCTGGCATGTTCAACGGTGCCACATCATTTAATCAAAACATCAACAACTGGGCTGTTTCTAATGTTACAGACATGTCTTACATGTTTGCAGGCGCTACCTCATTTAATCAACCACTTTCAGGCTGGCAAGTCTCCAAAGTAACTGATATGTCTCAAATGTTTGCAAATGCAACAAGTTTCAATCAGAATATTGGCTTTTGGTACACCAAAAATGTCACTGACATGTCTGGTATGTTCTACAAGGCCTCTTCCTTTAATGCTAATCTTAGTTGGAACGTCAAGAAAGTAACTGACATGTCTCGTATGTTTGAGGGTGCCAGCGCATTTAATGGAGCTGTATGGAAATGGCATATCTATAATGTCACTGACTTTTCGTACATGTTCAAAGATGCCACATCATTTACTGGCTATTATCTTGACTGGGCATGGGATGGCAAGGTAAGCTCTAACGCTGACACGACTGACATGTTTAAAAATTCAGCCGTACCTAGCCTAAGTTGGTACTCGAATTGATATGCTTTCAGAGTAATGCATGTTGTGCAAATTTATTCTGGATTTAAATTCTGATTCTAAAACTAGACGTTATTCTGATACTAAACAAAATACAATGATACAACACACATTCTAAAATTATATGATGACAATTATTTGTCTCTGATTTTACACTCTGGTATGTGGTAGCAACAAATGTCATACTATGGGGATATGTATGGCATTATCTGTAATGTTGGATTTTGAATCTAGTGTGCGGGTATGCTTGAAATCACACAATCATACATATACCAATGATACAGATTTTGATATGTTGTGATGGTTTGAATTACGATTCGTTATAAAAACAGCGCACAATACTGACTAGTCCGTTATATTCATAGACAAGTGCATTATACTGATCAACTATGGGTATAATTTTCATGTCAAAATAATCAGAATCTGTTGGTAATCTCCCAATTTCATAGTCATTTATTGCTAAATCGCCTTGCTCTATAATGTCTGCATATTCTTTGGTGTACTCTGAAATTTGTTCAGTTAGTCTGTCAATTTCATCTCTGAGGTGTTTTTCCCCAACCAAATAATCTTGTTTGCCAATCATATCTGGTATGTAGTATCCTAGGTCATCAAAGACTTCCTGTGTTAGCATGTCATTGCCATACATGAGGTGATTTGCATCCTTGTGGTGGGCAAGCTGTAATATGTGGCCTATTTCGTGCATTGTAGTATTTGTTACTGCGTCTTTGCCCCATTGTATGTAATTACCATTACAGTCGTATCTGCCTAGATGTATGGTTATTGTTCCCTCTATGGAATTTGTTGTATATTGTGCCATGCCTACTTTATGTGGAGATGGTTCTATCTCCCATTTCACCACAATATCAGCAGGACCACTTACCATATCAAAATCAAGTGTTGGGTTATTTTTCTCCCATATTTCAAAGCCCTCTGCAACCCCTGAAAGTATAATCTCTTCATGCTGGACTTTTGGTAGTATGTCTGCACTCCATGATATAATTCCTATTGACTCGTCCTTTGTTACAGCATTTGTATCTGATAATTCTTCCATGTTTGTCCCAGATATGATGAATATTATTCCAAGTCCTGCAAGTATCACAATTGTTATCGTGATGGTTATGTTTCTCTCCATCATATAGTGAAATATCTCTAATCTTAAAAATTGTAACAATGGTTTAAACATAATATGCATGTGGGAGTGTTGTTGTAGGAGTGATAATATGTGCGGTCAAAATGATATTGGTAATTATGATAAAATCATGTTAAAAGGTGATGTACCATCGGATTATTAGGGTATCTTAAAAGCAGGCGAGACAGAAACACGTTTAGATCATGTCCGAGTACAAACTAATATACACTCATTTCATATTAGCGGCAGTATGAAAACCGAAGCGGTATATGTAGTTAAAACAGATGGTGGAGAAGAAAATTTAATCTATAATTCTAACATGATGAAAATTGATAAAGAGTATATCATCGAATGGCATGGTGAACATTATATGTTCATAAAGAGATACAACAAGATAGAGTTCTATAAATTTCACCCGAACAAAATTGAAAACTGAAATTTAGGCAAATATATCTAGGTATTGGTGAGATATTTTTCTCCCTCTCATACGGCAGAGTATGTTTCTATTCTTAAAAACTAGAGACACACCATACTACAAATCATATCATCTTATTACATTGTTTTACCAAAATGTCAGAAAAACCATAAACCATATCATGACTTTATTCAAGTTTTTCCTGCATTTTATCAGAAAAACTATACTCTTTCATTCCAAGTAATACTCTTAGCGAATTGACAGTATCTGGGGCAAACCCTTCAAGATGATTATTTAGCAATATTCGTGAGAATTTGATCTTTTCATTATCGTATATCTTCAATAATTGCTCTTTCCACTTTACTAAAATGTCTGTCTTGTCTCTAATTCTGTGGTTATAGGCATCTTTTGGCAGGTTCCTATCTCCGATTAATCTTGCATAGACAAAGTCTGTAGTGATGGGTGCGGGGTTTTTTACTGCTGGAATTTCACTCCATACTAGGCAGAATCCATACTCTGTGAGAAAATCAAGTGCCTCTGGAGAAAACCAGCTTTGATGCCTTCCCTCTACTGCAAATCTGCTATACTGTGGAAGGTGCTCTGAAAGTATCTCTAGCTTTGGTCTTGCCTCTACAAACTCTAATGTTGGTGGCAACTGCATCACTAGTACGCGAATTTTTTCTTTTAATGGCTCAAGGCCTGAGAAAAATTCCGTAAGGGTGTGTTTTGAATTGTCATAGTCTAGTCTGTATTGATGTGTTATCTTTTGTGGAAATTTTAGTGAAAACTCAAAATTCTTGGGAGTCTCGCGATTCCACTTGTGGGCCACATGCTTTGTAATGGGATGATAAAAGCTGGAATTTACCTCTGTAATGTCAAAAATCGATGAATAGTGTCTGAGCCAATCCTTTTGCCGTATAGTTCTAGGATAGAATGTTCCTTCCCATTCTTTGTAACCCCATCCAGTGCAACCTATTTTTAGCTCCATAATTCTTTTTTTCTTGCATGTTATTTAATTGGGGAATATTTTTTGATGTTTGTGTGGTGTGTTTTTCTCAAATGTCATCTCTGGCTGAGGTTTCCTTCCAAAAGTCCCTTTCCTATGTGTATCTCGTCGATATGTTTGGAAAGTATATTTTTTTCGGAAAATGATGATTCGCAATATGGGCATCTTATCTGATGTGGCTCTTCTAACTCTGGCAGGACTATAGAGTTTTTCCCCATGTCTCCGACTATTTGTTTTCTGGTAATCATACCGATTGGCTTTTCACCATCTTTTATTAACAGTCGACGAATGTCATGCTGGTTCATTGAACGTATTGCTTCTAACACACTTGCATCTTTGTGAATACTCCTGACTGGTTGACTCTTTATATCATCAAGTATTATACTACTAGAGTCTTTGCCTACTGCAACCACTTTTTCAAGAATATCTGCCGTGGTTACTATTCCAGTAATCTCATCATCCAAAACAAGCATACTGTCTAGTTTTTCTGAGGCCATCTTTTTTGCGGCATCTGCAACTGATACCCTGCCACTGCTGGTTTGTAGGTCCGGATTCATAAAGTCGCCTGCTTTGGATTTGAGTAGATCAAGCATAAACAAACACTATTTCTGTATAATTTAACCGTAATGTCGTTTGCATCACTGTCAAAATTTGGTAACTAGTGGCATTCTGTGGTGATGTGTGGGTATGGGTGAGAATGTGGACATGGTTGAGAATGAATATGGTTGAGAATGAATATGGTTGAGAATGAATATGGTTGAGAATGAATATGGATGATTCTGTATGAATGAATGTGATTGGTGTCTTTTCATACTCTTGGGTATGAAGCATGGGCCATGCGTAGATTCTTCATCTCTGAGGTAGGTAGGTGGTGCTAAAGTTGCAAAATGGGTGCGATCTGAGTTGGCTAATTCGAGATATTTCTGCATGTGTGGCAAACAAACCCATATCCGTACAGGCACAAATCGTGCGTACAGGGGTTACTTGTACCTGTTTGTATAGGGGGCGGGGCGATTTCGTGCCTGATTCAATCTCTAAAGCATAAATACCAATCAATCTTTGATCGAGATCAATGTCTGAGTTGAAATTGACATACCCTGGTTATGTGTGCGCACCATACCTGCACAACCACGAATCCGTAGAATTGAAGGAAAAATGGATGTCGTCTAAAAACATCCAGAATCTCTATTTTGTGACGGGGACTTTTTCAAATGACAGCAAGCCATACTTTGCTGACTTTGCAAACCACTACATGGTGGCAAAATTCCGTGACAGTCATGATGTAGGCAAGGATCTCTCTAAATATAATCAAGCAAAGACTAGTTTTGTATTTAATATCAACAATGACTTGTTCTCAAGGGAGGTCTCTGGAGAGACCAACTTTGTCTCTGTGTATTATTTAGAGTATGGGGCGCAACAAGATTTAGAAGAAATCGCACACATTTTATTAAAACGAGAAAAAGTCAAGGCGGCCGGGCTTGGAAGCATGGATATGGTCTGCACCACGCCTTCAAAATTCACCTTTCCGTACTCTGACAAGATTGTAGTAATTGAGGTAACAAGTGAAAAAGGCCACCAAAGCGTCAAAAAATACTGTGAGCAAACAAGACGTGATGCCAATCGAAAGGGCCTCATAATGACTAACATGCTTAGTCTCTCGATTTTAGAGCGGTTGAAATAAAGTTAAATATTCGACACAGGCCAGCTTCTTTATGAGCAAGCCAGCGGATCTAGGTTCATTAAAAATTGGTTCTTACATACTCCTTCCAGTTGGTGATCAGGCAACAGGCGAGCCGTGCAGGATTGTCGAATATGACACATCCAAGCCAGGAAAGCATGGAGCTGCAAAGGCCAGAATAGTTGGTGTCGGGGTGTTTGATACCCAAAAGAGACCTCATGTAGGTCCTGTAAGTATGCAGATACATGTACCACTCATAGATAAGAGAACAGGACAGATAATCTCCATAATTGGCGAGACCATACAACTCATGGACTCTGAGACTTTTGAGACAATTGATGTGACACTAGTTGATGATGATATAAAAGGCAGGTTAGAAAATGGCCAAAATGTAGAATACTGGAAGGTAATGGACAGAATTAAGGTCATGCGCATCAAGAACTAGGATATAATTGCGTGTATGTTTGGCTTGAAAAGTGTCAGCGCAGACAGAGTGTCACCACAACGTGCCACCTTGACATATCAACATGACATCACAATAAAATGACAATTTGGATGCCATCTCATATGCAACTACACATGTTGTGAATCTGTATAGCTGCTTTAAAATAGCATGTAGGGGTTTTAATTGCGGATGCTGATGATGAGCGGAAAAGCCGTCTGATCTTTGATGAGGATTATGAGTTATGAAGCATCCTATCTTTTTCCAAACAAAGATAATATCACATGCCAAACTATACATGATATGAACTTGGCATCCTTCTTTTCAGGGGGCAAAGATAGCACATACTCTGTATTTGTAGCAAAAAATCTAGGACACACTGTAAAGTGCCTACTTACCATACTCCCAACCTCTGATGAAAGCCTTCTACTTCACCACCCAAACATACGCTGGACCAAACTCCAGTCTGAATCGATGCGCATTCCACAGATTATATCTAATGTGGGCTCTAGTGATGATACTATGAATAATGATACCGTGGAGGGTAATACCATGGAGGGTGTCCTAGTTTGTGCAAAAAATGACTATAACATTGAGGGTATAGTTCATGGGGGAATATCTAGCATATACCAAAAAAAGAGGTTTGAGTCACTTTGCAAAAAATGTGGGCTTGAAGTATTTTCGCCACTGTGGGGCATGTTGCCTCACGCATACATGAATAAACTGCTTGATGATAACTTTGAGTATGTCATTACTAGTGTATCCTCTGGCGGGCTAGATGATTCTTGGCTGGGCAAAACAATTACAAAAAATGATGTAAAGATATTATCTGGCATGTCTATACGGCATGGGTTTAACATGAATTTTGAAGGTGGCGAGGCAGAGACTTTTGTTACTAACTGTCCTCTCTTTTCACGGCCTATTCAGATAAGTGACGCAAAGCGTTTCTGGGATGGCTATAGGGGAAGGTTTGAAATATTAGAAGCGGGGCTGATTAGCAATGCTTGATGGTCTAAAAGACAACTTGCGGGTAGCAATTAAAAAAGTTGTAAAGTCCTCTGGTGTCGATGAGAATCTCATAGAAGAGCTTGCAAAGGACGTACAGAGGGCACTCATATCCTCTGATGTAAATGTCAGACTTGTACTAAAGATAACTGAATCCCTCAAGAATCGCTCACTCAATGAGACACCTCCGCCTGGTCTGTCAAGAAGGGATCATATAGTCAAAATACTTTATGACGAGCTGGCAAAACTGTTGGGAAACGACACTGATTTTAGCTTTCAACCTGACAGGCAAAACAAGGTAATCATGCTTGGAATACAGGGAAGTGGTAAAACTACTGCTACTGCAAAGCTTGCAAAATTCCTAACCAGACAAGGATATGCAGTTGGTGTGATAGGTGCTGATACCTACCGCCCAGGTGCACTTGTTCAACTAAAAACAATGTGTGAAAAGTCTAATGTTGAAGTGTATGGTGAAGAAAATAACAAGGACTCACCTGGAATAGTCAAAAACGGTCTAAGACACTTTGAAGGTCAGCCCTTTGATATCATACTTGTAGATACTGCCGGGCGACATAAAGAAGAAAAAGACTTGTTAGATGAGATGGCAAATATTCGCAAAGTTGCAGAACCAGATCTTGCACTCCTTGTAATTGATGGTACAATCGGCCAGCAGTGCTTTAATCAAGCAGAGGCATTTCACAAGACAATTCCTGTAGGGGGTATTCTAATAACAAAGCTTGACAGCTCTGCAAAAGGTGGTGGTGCAATAGCCGCGTCTGCCGCAACTGGAGCACAGATAATGTACATTGGTACTGGTGAACGCATTGATGATTTAGAAAAGTTCGCACCTACTAGGTTTGTAGGCAGAATGCTAGGAATGGGGGATGTTCAAGCCTTGCTTGACTTGGCAAAGAGACTAGAATCTGAGGGTGATGATGTCCGGATGAAGAGAATCTCTAGTGGCAAGATGAACATGGATGACTTTTACTATCAAATATCAGAGATTTCAAATGCAGGTTCTCTCAAGGGAATATTTGAGAGTATGCCTGGAATACAGGGTGCCATAAAGGAGGATCAACTCGACAAGATGGAGGACCGTATGTCAAAGTGGAGATACATCATTCAGAGCATGACTGCTACTGAGAAGGATGATCCTGACATACTTAACATGTCTCGAATAAAGCGGATTGCTAGAGGATCTGGCTGGTCTGAGCATGATGTAAAGGAACTACTCAAAAATTACAAACAATCAAAAGGTATGATAAAATCTGCAAAGGGGCGGCAGATGCAAGGGTTCATGAGACGTTTTGGCTTGGGTAGTTAAGGGGAACATGCGAGTTTTTTCCAGACATGACAGAATTTGAGGATGTACTTGCAGATGCTGGAAGGATTCTCAAAAAATATCATTTATGTGATTATTGCATGGGTCGGCTGTTTTCAAAACGTCTCTGTCTCAAATCAAACAAACTGCTTGGCAGACGGCTCAAGAGGGGTATGGTTAGGACAGAAAAATGCTACATATGTCGTGACATCTATCCTGAATTGGATTTCCTCTTAGGTCTAATGCTAGAGAGTTCATCAGGATATTACTTTGATACCTTTGCTACTGGCACGCAGATAAAACCATCCATCATTGATAGGGATGACCATATCCGCTCCAAGTTCAAACTTCAAGGAACTGATGGCATAAAAACCGATATTACACGGGAACTTTCAAGACGCTTTGCCAAAAAGACTGGCAAGACACTTGACTCTCTTGATTCTGATGTTACTTTAACAATAAACATTAAAAACAAAACTTGTCAGATTCGCTCAAAGCCTGTAATGATACAGGGTCGCTATACCAAGACAGAACGTAATTTCCCTCAAAAGCAACAGCCATGTGGAAATTGTTCTGGTCGTGGGTGTCAAGAGTGTAGCATGCACGGAATCATCAACTTTGAGAGTGTAGAGGGGAAAATATCAAAAATGTTATTTGCAAAGTTTGGGTGCACTACGATAAAATTTACGTGGATTGGAGGAGAGGATAGTACCAGTCTAATACTTGGAAATGGGAGGCCGTTTTTTGCAAGACTTCAAAATCCCTCTAAGCGATATTTACAATTCCCGCACAGATTGTACCTTGGTTTTGTGACATTATATGGATGTAAGGTAATTGATAGTCTTCCAAAAATGCCGATAAAATTCTTTTCAACAATTAAAATCAAAATATCTACTGAGAAACCTGTGACATCATCAGATCTTAAAAACCTCAAAGTAGCACTATCACAACCTATAGTGGTGTATGAGCCCTCTGGGAAGCGTTCAGAAAAATCAATATCGCATGTGAGGTATAGAAAAATATCTGGAAATAAATTTGTACTTGTACTAGATGCCGAGGGTGGACTTCCAGTAAAAAGATTTGTAGAAGGTGATGAAACAAGCCTTAATGTGGGGCAAATTCTTGGTGTGCCGTGCAAGTGTGTGAGGTTTGACTTTATGCAAGTCTATCAGTGATGTGTTTTCTATTCCTGTTAGGGTGTGATTTGATCACGTAGTCTAGCTGTTTTGTGATATCGTCTGGAGTTTTTCAAGGTTTTCAGCAGAACCTATGTCTTGTCTGTACTCTAGTGGTCCTGTAATACACCTCTTAATTGCATTATTTATGACACTTGATGCTGTTGGTATGTCGTCTGCTGTTGCTACAAATGCAAGAACTCGAGATTTTTTCAATGTCTTGTATTGGTGCTTGCCTGTCTTGACACATGTGGCAAAGAGTACTTTGATGCCAAGTTTATCTACCTCATCTTCATCTAGTGTAAATTCCAACTCTTCTTTGCTGGGGTTTGGGTATTCCTTTGCAACCAGATATTTTACAACGCTGGATTTTTTAGCAAATATAATATCATCTTCTGTTAATTTACCCTCCCAGAGTTTGATTATAATCTCAGCTAGAGAACCATCTAACACGCTGAGTATATTGAGACTCTCAGGATCACCAAAACGTCCGTTAAACTCCATGAATTTTATCCCATCGTTTGTTTTAAAAAAACCGCCGTTGAGCACGCCTTTGAATATCACACCATTTGAGTTTATTTTGTTGATTATCTTTTGCATTATATCTTTACAGTGATTTAAATCTGCATCTGTCATGAATGGGAGTTTTTTTTCACGACTTGTAAAACATCCCATTCCTCCTGTTCCGGGCCCGGTATCATTTTCATATCTGAATGGATAGTCATAGCTTGCCGGTGATAGTACCATGTTCTTTCCATCAGTAATGCCCATGATGGTAAACTCTATCCCCTCAAGTCTTTCCACAATTAGTACTTTTTCGTCTGGTCTATCTGTAAGGAGCGATGTGGCATACTCTGTACAATCATTGTATGTATGGAGGTGTTCTGGCATTACTTTTACCCCCTTTCCACCTGTAAGTCCCTGTGGCTTGATGACTGCTTGGATGTTCTTTGATTCAAATTCATTTATAATATTTTGAACATCTTGAGTACTACTTGCAATTTTGTAAAACGGCGTAAACTCTGGACACTCATTTTTCATCATGTTGATGGCGTGTATTTTATCCCACTCTATTTTTGTGGCCTCTCTTGTCCCGCCTACTGCCTTAAAGCCCTCCTTGAGTAGCGTATCCACTACACCGTTTGCAAGTGGGTCATCTGCACTAACAAAAGCATAATCAATGCCATACCTTGTGGCAAAGTCTAGGACTGACTTTGGATCGTTGGGATTCCCTATGGTGTATATACCGCCAGAGTCTTTTACTGACTTTAGTATGGTTGGATTTTCATGGCCAATTATTGCATATAGTTTGGTGTCTTTTGCAAGGTTTGTGGCAAATGCACCTTCACGTCCACCACTTCCTACTATGAGGAATTTTTTTTTAGTCATGGTATTTGCGTTCTCAAGTGAGGTATCTGCTGTCATACAGGCAAATTGCTATTTGGGTATAATATAATTTTCATAAAGTTATGCATGGAGTACTCTTGCATGATTCTATTCATATGGTATCACTTGTATGACACTACTCGTATGATGTAACTCGTATGATGCGACTCGTTTGATACGACTTGTTTGATGTGCTTTTGGGTACTGTTCACATCCATACTCCTGCAAACACAAAACCGGCATGTACCTTGATTCTTTGGATTATACACCTCAAAATTATCTTACAATTTGCAGGATGTGCATGATGAGGCAAATTTTCATAACATTCCATGAAAAGAGGTGTGGGGCATTTTCCACACTTTTATCAAAATCAGGCACAAAATATCACCCATTACAGAATATGATACAAAATAATAACAATTAACTATAACTCTTTTCAATGAAATTCATGCCAATCAGGAAAAAGGGAAAGCATCAGAGGCATGCAGATCAGCGTGCAGACAGGCGTAGGAAGAAACAAGCTAAATCCGGCAAGCCAAAGTCTAGATAGAATCAAGCTTTTTACGTTTAATATTGTCGAGATGATGCGTTGGAACCACTTGCAAAACTCAGGGATGCCTATACACAGGGTATGATACCGCAACAGGTTTATGATCTTGTAGTCAAGCGTTTTCCAATAGCAGTTAAAGGAATTGACAGAATAGAAAAGGCCTCTGGAATCCAATTCCCGGTAGCTTATGTAGAACCATCTATGATGATTTCAGCTGCTGATCCTAATTCATACCAGTTTGGTGTTTTGTTTGCAAGGACCATTCCTGTAATGTTCGATGAAAAATTTCAAGTCGTGATTCAAATCTCTGCACCACTCGTAGCATATGGACTCAAGGGGACGATTCATGCAATTCTGGCACATGAATTTCTGCATTTTTTGGATCTATTGCGAAAAATATCAAAGATGGACCTACTCTCTGATGAGATAACTGGGAATTTATTTGAGAGTGCATATGCTGATGCTACTAGACTATTTGAGCCAAGGGCAGTATTTAATGACCGAACACTACTAAGCCACATCACCAAAAGATTTCCTGCTGGCTTTCGTGATTATAAACTAGAAGACAAGGCAATAAAATTTTGGCTTGATAAGAATTTACCAAAGACAAACATTGCTCTTGATTCAAATACTGTAAAGCTGTCTGCTTCATCCATCTCAAAGATAAAGATTGCACCTAGATTTCTAGAAAAACTAGGTGAACTAGAGGCAAAAAGCTCCAAAGTTCGTAAAAAACAACTGTACTGATTTATTGGTTAAATTCTGTCAGACCACACTTTCCACATGTGTGTCTGTCTTTGTGCTCAGACATGAATACTCCCTTGCCGCATCTAGAACAAATCCTTCTCACGCGGGATATCTTATCTCCTTCTATCTTGTAATAACTGCTAATGCTTGGACTAGTGCCTTTTTTGCTTGCCATTATTCAGATTTCTCCTTTGATTCTTCTGGTGCATCTTTTGTCTCTGATGCTTTTGCCTCAGCAGCTGCCTTTGCCTCTTCTTCTAGTTTATCTTTTGCCTTTTCTAGTCTTGCAAATATGGTCGGATCAATGTGTTTTTTTGCTAGTACCTCATCATCATATACGTAAAATGTCCCTGATATTGTTGGCCTTCCAACATGCGTCTTTAGTCTGATTGGAATTACAACCTTTCCGTCTAGTTTATACTCCTTGGTGACCATTTTTACAGCTTCTGATTTTTTTAGCTTGCCACCAAGACCTGCAAAGTTGCAAGTCATCTCCCTTCTTGACAGGAAGGTGTTCTTTACATCGGCTATTGTTTCAATTACAGACATGCATTCAAAATCCTTTGGGCATTTCATATAAACCTTGATTGATGGTTTTATCGTGCTTGCCCCCTAAGCAGTTTGCCCTTTTTTGCAAGCGTATTCGTGCCTAATTTGGGCTTGATCGGTACATGTATAACATGCTTAAAAAAAGTAGTTCGCATGTCGATGGGAATATTTGAGGATGTCCAAAATTGAGTAGTAATAGTAGCGTAAAGATATCCAAACAGCTATAGGTGGAAATACAGGTGCGTAGGTCAAAACCAGATAACCATAAAAACATGCGATTCAAGAAGGGTCGATGGCTTAAAGTAGTCAACAAACTAGATGAGGTTCAGGTAATGTGGCTTGTGCGCACAAAACGCAATGGCACAAAGAGCACAAAAGATATTGCAGAACATCTTGATATCTCTCCACGCTGGGTGCAAAAGCTGTATGCAAGGTATAGTGATGTGGAGATATCAAAGATCAAATATCCACAAAAAATGGGACGTCCAGTGACAACTCTACCCTGACGCATGGTACATTCTGCTGTCTTGGACAATCACGAAGAGAGCAGATATAGTACTGTGAGATTAGAAAGATTATCAAAAATAGAGCGGGTATTCATATTCTACACCGTATCATACATAATATCTCAAAAGCTGAAAAAATAGCAAAAAAGCATCCTAGAAAGTCAAGGCATAGAAAGTGGATACGCTATAAAAGATGATATTCAAACTCTTTGTGGCATACTGACTACAAGACACTACCTGATGGCAGATATTTTGTCTCATACATGGATGATGCATCCAGACTTATAGTTGGTTTTGGTGTATTT
>JAPOPJ010000165.1 GCA_026712925.1 Nitrososphaerota archaeon | reverse complement strand
TAATTCCAAACTATCTTTGGAATTTTTTGTGCCAAATCGGTTTTTCCAGTCCCTACAGGTCCAGTAAGTAGTACATTTTTCCCAGCATAGAGACTTGCAATGATTCTGTCAACTACCATACCTTCTACCAAAAGTGATTTAGAAATTTCAGCTTTGATTTTATCAAGCTCTTTTTTTGCAGGCAGATTTAATGGTTTTATTTTAGAAAGTTCTCCTGGTTTAGGTGGTTTGGTAGTTTCATCAATTGCAACAGCATTCCATAAAAAGTAAGAATAGTCTTCTGCTGTCCAATTTTTCATAATTGGATGCGCATTTTTTAAATCAATTAGCTTTCCTTGCTTTAGTCTTAGTTTGTTTCTTAATTTCGTTCGTGGAATTTTAAAATGCTTTAAAATTTTATCAATGTATTTTACCGTGTAAATGGAGAGGAATGTGTTGGGATAGTACACTGCTAAAATTATAGAGCTAACATTAGGCTGTATATCGAAAACCTTTCCATCATCAACCACATTTGATAATTTTTCCCAGTCAGGATCTTTTTGAAATTCATCCCCTGCATCAAGAATTTTAATTAACTGTTTTTTTATTGAATTAAATGCATCTTCTGATGATGAATATTTTGGGTTATACCAGAGATCTTGCGAGTCCTTTTTGAAGTATATGCCAAATTTACGGGCCCTGCCACTAATTTTGCCAAATCCCCTTAATGAATACTCTAGCAAATATGACATATTCTTTTTATTACTTTCCCCAGTTTCAGGATCATTGTTAAGTGCATATTCTGTTAATTTGAGGTTTTTTATTTTGTTTCGAGGAAATCGTGATATGAACTCATTTCTGAGTTGGTTTCGTTCTTCTTCTGAAATATATTTTGTATTCCGTTCCCCTTTGAAGCAATATCGGTCACGATCAAATATTTTTATTAATTCCTCAAATTTCTGATCAAACCCTTCTTGCATGTCAGGAGAATTATTGGATATTATTTCTGAAATTAATTCTGCTTTTATTTTATAAACTGTTTTTCTCCAAGTGGATCCTTGGCTTGGTATTTCTCTCTCTTCTATATCAAACCAGTCTACGGGATATGTGTGATGCATTTCCAAGTCTGGTCTGTATTTGTATGGGCCTAAAACTCTGCCTATTCCGACAATAGTTTTTTGTCCCTTATTTGCAACTATAATGTCTCCTTTTTTTATTGATAAAAAGTACTTAAACTGTGGAGTAATGCCTGTAATTGATTTGGGCCATAAATGCTTTAAATCTGCATGAATTTCTTCAAACGTCTTCTCTGTGAGATCACCTAACTCATTCCATCTTATTGCAATCACTCCTGCATTTTTTTGCTCTTGCCAGTTTTCTGCTTGTTTTCCGGGAGCAATCTTCCAGTGGTTTACATCCGGGCCATTCTTTTTTCCCGATTTTTTGTCTGTATGCTCTTTATATTTTGGAATGCTTAGTAAGAGTTTTCTGTCTATGTGTGGTGGTTTTTGTGCCAATATTTCTTTGCCATCTTCTGTAATTGTAACAAGTGTTCCTTTCGTGTCTATTAGTCCTGCTTTTCTCAATTCAAAAATGACAAATTGTATTTCTTTCCTAAACTTGGTACCTCCACTCGGTATGATCCTCTTCTTCTCCTCATCTGTGAGGTTAAATTCACTTGCTAGGTGCTCATCAATCTCTCCATAACTGTAAGTCTTTCCGTCTCTGATATATTTTAGAAATGGGAGCATCATTTTCTCTCGTTTGGGTATCATGTGTTTAAAAAACAGTTGTAACGTATATGCGTTTTTGGCTAGGTTGGTTTTTCCACAAATTCGAAGCTTTTGGTAAATCCTCAGCATTCCTAGCAGAGGCAATATGATCAGATACTCTAACATATCAAAACCCGTTCTGTGGACACTGGCAATCTGGACTGCTTCAAGGACGTGCTCAAATAGGATATATCAATATCAGAGAATTAAATTAGAAAAAGCCTCGAGTTTGTGGATGAGCCTCTTTATGCGAGTTTGTTGCGTAAATAAGATCATACCAAGTATAACAGGTACAACTTTCATATAATTTGACTTTGCCTGTGCTAGAATGATACGATAAAGTACAAAATTACCAGAATTGTGCAACAAATACTCGTGTAACTTTTCCCTAAATTTGGTGCTTTTACTAGTCTGATACACTGACTTTGTCCCAGATGAGAAGTTTGAAAGTGTCACGATTCTCTGATATTAGCAGGGTGGACTTTGGCATGCTGTAATGTGTCCATACTAGCCTTGGATATGGTAGAGTGGTAACAACTAGTATCTTTTGCCAAGTTCTCAAAGTATAACATTTGGAGCATCTAAAATTGAAATTATTCCAAAATATGATGTATTTTGAGCCTCGATGATATAGATCACACAAAGAAATGTTTTTCATGTACTAATACTCAGATATGACATACAACATGAGCTCCATACACAATAAAAGAAAATCAAACCCTGTAAAGTTTGACTTGAAGATAAGAATTAGAAATTTCGGGCCAATATCCAAAGGGACTTTGAATTTAAAACCACTGACAATACTTGTTGGTCCAAATAACTCTGGAAAATCATATGCCGCAATGCTGACTCATTCAATTTTATCCTCTTATGGTGTGATATCATCTATGAAGTATGGGCTTGAAAAATCAGATTATCATGCCATATGTAAATCATCTGATGAAAAACTACAAGCTATTATAAAACAGAACAAAGGTGCTGATTCTTTTTCTATACCTACATCTGTCACCAAAAAAATCTATTTAGATATCACCAAAAGTCATGCTAAAATTTTAGAATCAACAATTAATCGTAATTTTGGCACTCATGTAAGCAAACTAGTAAGAACAAATCTAAAGTCATCTGAAATTACAGTTTACAAT
>JAPOPJ010000169.1 GCA_026712925.1 Nitrososphaerota archaeon | reverse complement strand
TTACAATGTGATATGTATAGATATGAATTGATTTGAATTTTAATTTCCCACGTATTTTGTCTTGTGTTTTTGTATATTCCACAGATAATAGGCATCATACATGTTGATAGTCCTAAAATACCATGTACAGAAACTTATGCGTATTGCTATACATGAAAGAATGCACGTGGATTTTGTATATAATAGCAACAAGATGGAGGGTAGCACATTGACAAGGGGAGAAACAGAATTAATTTTACGCGGAATAACTGTTGGTAAAAAAAGCATACCAAATACATTGAGTGGAAGATATCTAGGGGGTATTTTGGTAGCACAGAACCATTCAGATGCAATTGAATTGGTAAAAAAAATAGCTTTTGACAAAACAAGTTACATTACAGAAAAAAATATCAAAGACATACACGGTATAGTGATGAAAGGAGTAATTGCAAGTGCCGGGGAATACAGAAATTATGATTTAAAAGTCATGGGAGCAGGGTTTACCCCACCTCCTTTTTACAATATTTCTGAAAACATGAAAGAATTTGTTGAAATGTTAAACAAAAATCCTGATGAATTACTACCCATTGAACTTGCAGCGCAGGTACATTATGATTTTGTATGGATACATCCTTTTGAGGATGGGAATGGCAGAATGTCAAGATTGTTACTAAATTTGGTTCTAGTTAGAAATGGATATCCATTTGCTGTCATTCAAAGCGTTGATAAAAAAATATCTGAAAACATTAAGACAGATGGATGTTAAATTTGAATTTGATGCATTTCTAACATTTATTGCAAGGTGTATTGAACAAACCCTTGATCTTTATTTATATTCAGACTCAAATCCCAGAGAAAAACTATTGCCTTTGTCTAAACTTGCAAAAAACACACCTCATTCTGCTGAATACTGGAGCTTGCTTGCCCGAAAGGGTCGAATTGATGCGATAAAGGAAGGAAAAACATGGAAAACATCCAGAAAAATCATCAAGGCGTATCTGGCAGAACAAAACAAAAAGAAAAATTAATTTTGGAAAAAAACATACATGTTTTTGAATGTGAGGAATTGTCATTGTCACTGTATTAGGTAGTATAGTTGCACATACAGCTTGTATGGTGATGTGACATCTTTGAACATGTAAGAAAAGTCATCTACTTTATCTACCTCCTAGCTGTGAATATCAGCATTACCATCATCCCACATAACACCATACTCTGTCGTGTCATTAATAGATGGTATGGTTATTGTCCGGTTAATTGTATTAGCCTCCCAAGTGATGATAAATGCACCATCAATATTACAATTCATCACATCTGGCAAGCAATCCTCAATGCCACATTTGGCTACCGATACAACTGAGAATAGAATCAGAGTCGAAACTACTACTGTTAACACCAATGTGGCATTATTTGCAATACCATACCTTATAATCTGAGATCATATGGTTATCTTTAGAAAGTTTCCCCAATTAGGATTTTGAGATGTGTATAGTATTCCAAAAATTCTAATTCTGTCCGTCTTGTATCTGGAGAAATGCCAGATAATGATCTGCATGTTGCATGTACATAGCTCCAGTCGAGCCTAGTGGTGCAGGTTCTCCATCAAAGGTTAGTGTGGTGACAAATACATCTGCATCCTCCCCATCAATATTTACCATTGCACTCTTGCTAGGAGAGCCGTCAATTCCGGTGATATTTCTTGGTGTACCTTCACCAGTTATGGTGAAATTCAAATAACTGTTGATGAATGTGGATAGTTCCTCATAATATGCCATAGTTATTTGATTTGGTCCAGTGATTTGAGCTGATGCCAATATGTCTCCCATATCCTTGATGTTTCTTGCTACTGGTTTTGTAATTGTTATTGTGATATCATCTGTATCCGAGCGAGTTTCATCAGATACGGTAAGTCTAAAGACTAGTTCTGCAGGGTCTGCTGGAGCAGTAAATGTAGTCCGTGCTGATGTGGGATCATCCATGATAACCATTGGAGATACTGAAGTCTGTACCCAAGAATATCTGAGGTTGCTATCGCCATCAGGATCTCTTGAACCTGTACCATCCAAAGTTACAGTTGCATTTAGTATTGCGTTTTTATCAGAACCGGCATTTGCATTTGG
This sequence comes from Nitrososphaerota archaeon, assembly GCA_026712925.1. GTDB lineage: Archaea > Thermoproteota > Nitrososphaeria > Nitrososphaerales > Nitrosopumilaceae > JAPOPJ01. The sequence continues at coordinate 331 of JAPOPJ010000169.1, read as the reverse complement.
TGATCTGTTTATGCCAAGTATCTGGACTCCATCATCCTCAGATCCTGTTACAGCAAGATACGTCTTGGAACCAATCGTAAATGAAGTGATTCCGTTAGCACCGTCAAGCGCAAGAGTGGCTTCATAGTCATCAATCTTATCTGCGGCTGATATTGCAGTTGGTTTTGATACATCAATAGTTTGGACACCGGGTTCTTCCCCAAATTCGGAGCTTAGATGACCAAAAGATGCCAAAGAGTTTACTGGATCCATAGTACCAAACGAAACAAGGATGACTAGTTACTACGCACCAAAACTCATTTTGAAGATGTTAAAGAATCCAAAACGCCTA
>JAPOPJ010000197.1 GCA_026712925.1 Nitrososphaerota archaeon | reverse complement strand
CTTTAGGTCCGGGTCTGCTCCAAACTGCGGCAGCTGAAACCCCATATCTTTGAGGTATTCACCAGCATCCGCTAGAAACGGATACTTTGCCATCTCATCTTGGCCCAACGCAAGCATGACTTTACTATATATGATGGCCTTAAAAAAGTCCGCCCACATCTGGAATATGAGCTGAGATGCAATGCCTAGGCAGGAAAACATGACATTCAGGACATCACAAAACCATGTCATTACAAAATCATGTCATTACATAACCATGTCAACACAACATCATACCTGAAATGAAATCACAGTTGAGGATGTGACCACAACTAGGATCAAATCATGTAAATACATACCTGCAAAATGTGGTTTAAATTATGCAGTAAAATAGCTGAGCCATGCTGGTAGGTTGCCATGTCTCAATCTCGGGCTCAATAGATAAAGCAGTTGATAATGCAGTTGAGAGGAATTGTACTGCTTTTCAGATATTTACAAGAAATCCCAGAGGATGGCATGCAAAGGATTTGACAGATATAGACATATCTGCATTCAAAGAAAAACTAAAAAAAAGCAATATTGACAGGATGGCAACATGTGCCCACATGCCATACTTGCCAAACTTGGCAACACCAAAGCCAGACGGCTTTGAAAAATCAGTTAAAACTATAGTCAGTGAATCAGAGCGTTGCGGCAAACTCGGAATACCATATTTGGTAACTCACCTTGGAAGTCATCTAGGAACAGGCGAAGAAGGCGGAATCAACCGACTAGTTGATGGACTATGTACCGCAGGAAGTGTGAAAAATGATGTCATGATACTATTAGAGAATACTGCCGGGCAAAAGAACTCTGTAGGTTCGCGCTTTGAGCAGCTCGGTGAAATATTTGGACGACTCAAGCCATCTAAAAAATTTGGTGTCTGTCTAGATACGTGTCATGCCTTTGTAGCAGGATATGACCTTAGAACAGAGCAGGGAGTAAAGGAATCATTTGAAGAGTTTGACCGTTTTGTTGGAATGAAACATCTCAAAATATTACATCTTAATGATGCCCGTGGAGAATTGGGATGTAATCTAGACAGACATTATCATGTAGGCTTGGGGGGAATAGGTGAGGAAGGACTTGCAGCTGTAATACGCATTGCAAAGAAGAACAAAATCCCCATAATTTTAGAGACTCCAATTGATGATGTCAGAGATGATCATGGCAACATAAAAAAGACAAGGGAACTTGTAGCATGACAACTGATAGTGCAATACAATATGATTCTGTGATGAAGCTTGCACTAGAGCGCGGATTTTACTTTCCAAGTTGTGAGGTATATGGGGATGCACAAGCTGGGTTTTGGGAGTATGGACCATCAGGTGTAGGACTGAAAAACAAATTCCTCCAGCTGTGGAGAAGAGAGCTTGTAAGGAGAGATGGCATGCTTGAGATAGACGGCTCGCAGATAATGTCAAAGTCAGTATTTGAGGCCTCTGGGCACTTGGCAAGCTTTGCAGACCCTATTGTAAAATGCACAAAGTGTGGCCTTACATACAGGGCAGATAAAATGATATCAGAAACAGCAGATGTGGAAATTCCAGAGAGTGCAGAGCTTGAAGAATTTGATGATGCAATAATAAAAAATCACATAAAATGCCAAAAGTGTAATGGAGAATTTGGGAGTACTAAAAAATTCAACATGATGTTTAGAGTTGGAATAGGACCAGAAGGAGAAGAAGCATACCTTAGACCAGAGACGTGCCAGTCGATATTTGTTGACTTTCCAAGACTCTTCAAGACGATGCGTGGTAAACTACCACTAGGAATAGCACAAGTAGGAAAGAGTTTTAGAAATGAAATATCACCAAGACAAAGCCTACTAAGATTACGAGAATTTTATCAAGCAGAGATTGAAGTATTTTGCAATCCACAACACCTTGACAAGATGAACAACTTTGATGAAATCCAAAATACCATACTCCACATACAGACAGGGAGTGATCCAGATAGTATGACATGTAAAGAGGCAGTAGAGTCTGGTGTAGTTCCAAATTATTTTGTAGCATACTATATGGGACTACTAGTAGAATTTTATGAAAAGACTGGAATAGATGTGGAAAAAAGCAGGTTCAGAAAGCTCGGAGAAAAAGAAAAGGCATTTTATGCTAAAGTGGCATTTGATTTTGAGGTTAAAACTAGTGTTGGCTGGCTTGAGCTTGTAGCGTGTAATTATAGGTCAAGTTATGACCTCTCAAGTCATGCCAAGAAAAGCAAAGAGAAATTTGAAGTAATGGATGGCGAGGAAAAAGTATTACCACACGTCTTTGAGATATCAATGGGCATTGACAGGAGTCTATACACCATACTTGAACACTCTATGATTTATGATAAAGAACATGAGAGGACTGTTCTCTCGCTAAAACCATACCTTTCCCCCATACATGTAGGGGTATTATCACTTGTAAAAAAGGACGGCTTGAGGGAAGAAACAGACCAGATATACCAAAAAATTAGAAGAAAATATGATGCATTCTTGGACCACTCTGGTGCAATAGGAAGAAGGTATAGAAGACTTGATGAGGCAGGCGCGCCGCTTGCAATTACTATAGACCATCAGACATTAGAAGATCAGACAGTTACTATACGCAAAAGAGATTCCATGGAGCAAGAAAGAATCAAAATTTCAGAGATTGACTCTATACTTTCAGAGGCAACATCATTTCCATAGCTTGGAAGAAATATAGTGGGAATGCTAAAGTGGTATAGTTAGACAGTTGAATTACATGACATCCTGATGAATCTGCATTTTGTGTGATGGAGTGATGTATAATCTAAACTTGCATATCTTAAACTTGTAGTCTAGTATCTGTTCACGTCTCATAATTTGTGTACAGATAGGAAAGAAATGCTAGTTTTGTGCTTGCAGAAATATGGATGTGAACAGTTACTGATATTACTATACCACAATGGGATCACTTGACAAATCCAAGTTAGTTGTAGAGTCCAATGATTCTGCTACAAGTTTGTTAAAACGAATAAATGATTCAAATGTAGTTCTATGCATTGGTACGAGTATCATTTCAGTATTATTCCCACTCAAGCCAAACACCGTACCCTTGATTTTGTCTATAACTGTAGCAGAGTATGATAATTCTCTTCTATCATCAATATCTGTGTCGATAAATGCAAATTCATCATTTTCCCACTCAGATGATTTACCTAAATCCATTTCACTTGTTTCTCGAAATAATTTTTTTAATAATAGTGTGGTCAAATTCCTAGAGAAGTGAATCCGTCCAGATTCAACTTGTCGTATGGTATGTTTTTTATTACCAAATTGAATTTTTTCTAAATGTGAGTCTATTTTTGTAGAGATGGTGTACATTCGTTTTTGCTCAAAAATAATATTGTTTATTATCTCAATTACCATCCTAAATACATCCAAGTTAAAAGAACGCACTGCAAACAATCCATCATTTGTTATGCGCATTGTATCCTTCCCAATATGAAAATCAATTATTGTAGGTATTACTCCATAGAATTTCTCCATCTCGCGGATTGTATCATTAGCATCTTCGCCACAATAGTGTATTGTTCTGTTATAATTCCCTCTAAATTGAGATGGAATATCAGATGACCAATTTCGTTTAGCAGTAAAATAGTTAATGTAGCCTTTCTGATCTTCAAGTATGTGGTTTTTTATATCTTTGAAAGTTTTGGGTTTAATCCACATGTGTGTAAGACCAGGTTTATGGTTAACATAGTCTTCAAGTGCTTTTGCATAGTCATCCTGTTTTTCAGCAGTAAAAACCATTAGCAACCCTTTAGTAAACTCTGTTACATAATATTCAGTTGAATAGCTACCATTTTTTGGGTTTGGTATGCTAAAAAAATATAATTCTCCATTCTTTTCGGGAGAAAATTTTTCAAAAAATCCAAGCCAGTTTTCCTGTGCATACAACAAATAAATTTTAAGCCATTTTCGTTGACCTTTGGGCTCGAAATAAATTTCTGAATTTGTGGATATTTCCTCCAAGAATGAGTCTATAGTATAATCCGCTTGAGGCAGCTTCATTTCATATTCACCCACATTACAATCTTGTTAAACCTGCGTCTTATTATAATCTCGCACGTTTTGCTCCTGATTTGAATAGTTTTGATTGGTTTTGATACATGGAACAGATGCAAAAACAACTAAGTTCATTTTTAAAATATATTGTAAAACTCTCCAATTATTTTAAAATGGAACAATTTCATTACGTGTTGGTTTTTGACTGTTATGATATTGTTTCTTAAAATCAATAGAAAAGGAAATAAAATTTAGGCTTTATCATCAATTGAATCACGTAAAGCCTTTATGGCAGTTTCTACATCTGGGTAGGAACCCGCTATTTCAATTCTTTCACCATCATCAAAGAAAATATCTTCAATGTAGTTGGAATCTGATGTCATGGATTTCAGCACTTGCAACTACTAATATCTCTTTATTAATCATCTTGTGGAAAATAAATCCCGATATCTGAAATCAAAACTAGCCAAGCTGGAAAATCGACTGTCAGATATGTGAAATAGTCAGTATGCGATGATATTACATGATGGTACCGCACCAATTCTCTTGCCACTTTCTGATGAAATGACTGAATTGCTTAAATTATTCTGT
>JAPOPJ010000162.1 GCA_026712925.1 Nitrososphaerota archaeon | reverse complement strand
TTTGGATGAAACCGAGTCTTGGAAAGTCCAATTTTCTCATCAATATAGAATACATCCAGAAAATGCGAGATCGCTTGCACAGTGACGCTGAATTAAAGATACAGCTTGTAATTGGTAATGAGTGTATACTTTACCTGCTTCCTGATTCAACGCTCAAGATCAACACCAAGGTTGCCAATAGTTTTGAGGTTCTCAAGGCTACTCCCAATGACACGATGGATGATATCGCGGGCAAATATAAGAAATTGATGCTAAAATACCAGCCAGACAAGAACGACTCTCCAAATGCCAACCAAAAGACAATAGAGATCAAAGATGCCTTTGACGCAATAAAAAACAACTATGATCCCCTTCAAAACACACACAGAACATTTAACAAAATACGACTAAAATCATTCCCTGATGTTACTTTTGATAGCATCTTGGAAGAGACTTGCAGAAAGGAGGGGTGGAAGTGGGACACAAAAAGCAGTACAGTTCTGGTAAACTTTGATAATACCAAAATCACAAAAGAGGAATTATATGAAATGAAAAAGATGTTGAATATAGGACCTGCGATAAGCCTTGGGACGTTTGATAACTCGTTTGTGATTACTGTAGACATTTATCCAAATAGCGATGATGAAGCACAAAAGTGGGCAACTGGTATTATGACTGAAAAGATATCCCAGAACTATGTGACTTTGGAAGGATATGAGGACATCATACTAGACATAAAGGGTCTCCTCCCAAGCTCAAGACTCAACATGGACTTGAAGAAAAGAACCGATTACCAATCAAATGACAACATGTCGATTTTCTGGCATACGCAGGCAATGGAAGACTGGTGTCTTTGAGCGACTCTATAATCACAAATTCTGAATATTCGTGGCAGAAACACCAAAAGAGAGAATTTGAACTAGATTCAAAATCACCAATAGAGACCATAACAGAGCTAATCGAGGGTGCACACGACATGATAGTAGTTGCCGACCCTGCATTTCTTAACTCAAAGATCAGAGATGTTGTTATGGTGGTGAAGAAGAGAGATGTGAGGAGTTATGTGCTGACTGAGGATGATGCGCTGCCAAATGATGTAGATTCTAAACAGGTAATATCCTGCCTTGAGATGACAAACTCTACAAAGACACTAGTCAGAACATACGCAGGCCTTGCAGTCAATGCTATACTGATAGACCCATTTGAAAGATCTCGCGGGTTGCTATTTGGTGGCTTCAGAGACTCCTATGAGGGCGGAGTTTATGAAGAACTGCATGGAGAGGAGAATAAAGAGATCAGAGATATACTAGGATGGTTGTACTGGGAGAATGCCAAACGTGAAGTGGCATCAAAGATTGAGAATTGCAAACCTCTTGGTAAACTCCTGCAGCCGGAGCCATATCACGTACTTTATGCCAGACAAAACGTGCAGGATGAGATTTCAAAAACCATTTGTGGTGCTTCAAATGTACTTACTGTTTCTGGAAGGTGTTGGCACGTCCACATGGAAAGAGTCTGCGAACTGGCACGAAATGGAACCAAAGTTACCGTGATAACTCGCCCAGATGATTTGACCCCAAACAACATTATGAAAATTAGGGATGCAGGGGTGCAGATAGTCGGTTCTAATGGTAGTGTAAACATGATTATCTCAGATTCTGTGGCAGTTCTGATCTCCGATGTCAATAATGGGCATTTTGAGATTGGAATAAAGCGCGAAGGTAGAAAAATGCAAGGAATGAAAAAGAAAATAGAACAGATTGTAAAAAAACCTGACTACGAACTAAAATGTTGATGGAAGAAGGTTTTATCTGGACAATGTAATGATGAGTTGGTGTAGGTTCTTCCAATGGCAACAGCGCGGCATCTATATTGTCACAATGTCCTGGAACTAGAACATGATAAAAGTCCTAGAGGAGGAGTTCAAACCCGATACGGCAGAAATTTCATCGAGTAATATTTAGTACATTCATGTGCTCATTTCAGAGTATAACCGTCCACTACGTTTATCCTAAATTTATCATATATCTGGCGCGCAAATTCTTCAAAATCCCTATCCTTCGACAAAAATGTCAGCTCTATTCCAAGATTGTCTAGTTTTATCCTGATTAGATGACTTAGGATGTCGCTATCGCGTCCTGATATTGGCCTCTCATTGGTTCCCAGTTCTTTGTATTTGGATTTTTTCCGCCTCCATTGTTTTAGTGCATTTTTATCTTCCTTCTTCTCAGAGTTCCAAATTTCCTCTAATTTTTTGTTCATGCCTTTTTTCACATCTGAGAGGTTTAGGGATTGACCACGATTAAACTTGGGTCTATACTCCTCAAAAATAATTTTCATTCTTTCCTCACTTACATAGTTCTGTTCTGTTATCTTTTTACTAAACTCCAATTTTACAGTAGGTGATATGTAGAGCAAATCACTTTCTACGTGTTGGGATATAATCTCATGAGTCAGCCTGTCGATCTTTTTATCATCGTTACTTTCCGTGCAGTAGGTTAACAGGATGTTTGTGTCAAGTGATATTATATGATCTTTGAACATAGCTACTAATGGGTCTGGCTCTATGGTGTCTGGCTCTATG
>JAPOPJ010000100.1 GCA_026712925.1 Nitrososphaerota archaeon | reverse complement strand
TAATGAAATCACCATGATATACACAGAACCCATTGCCACATTCATCAACAGTTATATCAACTCTACCATATCTGGTGAGGATATACCACGAAACATTACAGGAATTATTGGCTCGCCAGCTATAGAAACAGGAGAGACTGTTCTCATTGATGGAAAACAAATCAAGACATATTCCACCATAATTACATTTGATGGACCACCTGTACCGCCAGGCTCTACTGGTTCCATGTATGTACAGCATGCAGATTACTATCTAACAAAAATCCAGATACGCGACGGGCAGAACTAGACAGAACAATACTTCATTTCCAGCCATACTGATGAATGCTTTTTGTTAAACTATAAGCGTACAACACGCAGATAAGGCAAAATGACCATCGGTAAATTCCCCACACATCTAGACAAATTACAATACAATCTAGTCAGCATATAGTCTAAAATGCCAAGCAAATGTAAGTATCTCATAAAACCATGAAATATTTGATGCCAGCCACATCACTGAAAAAACTTGAATATAGGCTAAATGGCACCATATCAGTATGAAATACAGACTAGATGAGGACTCTCTTGGCAAGGTCAAAATCCCTGCGGATGCATACTATGGCGCATTTACAGGTAGAGCCATAAAACAATATCACGTCACTGGGAATACATCCCATGAAAACCTGATCAAAGCATTTGTCATGATAAAGCGCTCTGCGGCTGTTGCCAACATAAAGACAAAAGCTATTGATGCAAAACAAGGAAAAGCCATAATATCTGCATGTGATAAAATTCTAGCAGGAAAGCACATAGAACAATTTGTAGTAGACATGATAAACTCGGGGGCAGGAACGGCATTCAACATGAATACAAATGAAGTCATTGCAAATGTGGCACTTGAAATATTACAAAAAAAGAAAGGACAGTACCATTATCTTCACCCCAATGATCACGTAAACATGTCACAGTCAAGCAATGACACATACCCCACTGCAATGCATGTGGCAATTTTGATGAACCTCGATGACGTAATATTAGCAGTTAACATGCTTACAAAATCACTAAAAAGAAAGGCAAAAGAATTTTCAGCCTACAAAAAAATTGGTAGAACACACTTGATGGATGCGCTTCCAGTTACTCTCGGAAGTGAATTTGCAGCGTATGCAACTGCAACAAATAATGCATACAGAGAAATAGTATCAGCGCAAAAAGAGCTACAACATGTAGCACTTGGAGGAACTGCAGTAGGCTCTGGTGCAAACACTCCAAAAGGATATAGAAAAATAGCAGTATCAGAGCTTGCAAAAATTTCCAAACTACCACTAGTACCAGAAAAAGACATGCAGTATGCCCTGCAGAGTAGATTTGCAATAGTAAACCTTTCAGGTGCGCTGAGAAACTTGGCATTAGAGATAAACAAGATTGCAAATGACATAAGACTGATGGCATCAGGACCGGTAGCCGGTCTATCTGAACTTGGGATTCCGGCAGTTCATGCAGGCTCTTCAATCATGCCCGGTAAAGTAAATCCATCTCTTGCCGAATGTATGAACATGATATGCTTTAACATTATAGGAAATGACACCACAGTATCATATAGCGCACAAGCAGGACAGTTTGAACTCAATGTAATGCTACCCGGAATGCTAAAGTGTATGCTAGAGTCAACTGATATGATTAAGAATTTTCTGCCAATATTCTCAGCAAATCTCATTGACGGACTTTCTGCAAACAAAGACAAGCTGCGCAACAATATTGAGAACAGTCCAGTTATAGTTACACTACTTACCCCAAAGATAGGCTACCAAAAGTCTGCCCAACTCTTCAAAGAATCATTAAACACTGGAAAGACAATTCGAGAGTTGGTAGTATCAAAGGGTTTAATGACAGACAAGCAGGTCGACGCATTGTTCGTATAAGGTATGGCAAAAATATTCATAGAAGCATACGGGTGTTCTGCAAGCTTTGCAGATTCTGAAATGATTGCAGGAATGATATCAAATGGAGGGCATACACTTGCAAACACTCCTGCAGAATCTGACTTGAGTATAATAGTTACATGCTCTGTAAAAGATGCCACTGCAAACAGAATGATCCACAGGATAAAGTCACTTAATTCAAAACCACTAGTTGTTGCAGGTTGTCTTCCAAAAGCAGAACCAAAAACTGTTGAAAAATTTGCAGAAAATGCAAGCATGCTTGGCCCAAATTCCATAGGACAGACATTACAAGTAGTAAATTCTACATTAAAGGGTAATACAATTACTGCACTAAAAGATACAGATACCTCCAAGATTGGCCTGCCAAAAGTCAGGCTGAATCCAGCAGTAGGGATTATAGAGATTGCCAGTGGTTGCCTGAGTGAATGTACGTTTTGTCAGACAAAGCTAGCCAAGGGTGAGCTTTGCAGTTACAGAGTAGGAGATATTGTAAGACAGGTAGAATCAGAGGTAAATGACGGTTGTAAAGAGATATGGCTCACATCTACAGATAATGGTTGTTATGGCTTTGACATAGGAGCAGATCTGCCTGAGCTGATAAATGCTGTAAGTAATATCCCAAAGGACTTTAAAATCAGAGTAGGCATGATGAACCCCATGTATATGCCAAGGATAAAAGACAGGCTGATTGACTCGTATAACAACCCCAAGATATACAAGTTCCTTCACATTCCAGTTCAGAGCGGAAGCAACAAGGTTTTGCACGATATGAAAAGAGGCCACACTGCTGAGACCTTTATAAATATGGCAAAAAGGGCAAGGCAAAAATTTGGAGACTTTACAATATCTACAGATGTTATAGTAGGATTTCCATCAGAGAATACAGAAGACTTTGCAGAGACTACAAATATGATTAAACAGATCAGACCAGATATTGTCAATCTTTCAAGGTATAGTGCTAGACCAGGCACAGAGGCTGCAAAACAAGAGCAGATAGATGATGCAGAGATAAAGAGAAGAAGCAAGATTATCTTTGATATGATTAGTAAAATATCACTTGAGAACAACAAGAAATGGATAGGCTGGAGTGGGGATGTCCTGTTCAGCGAAAAGACAGATGAGAGCATCAAGGGGAGAAACTTTGCATACAAGCCGATATACGTAGAGGATGCAGTCAAGATAGGCAGTATTCATACAGTCAAAATCAGGCAGGCAACCACAAACAGCCTGCGTGGAATAATAGTAAGCTAATTTTTTTAGATTTAGAATTTGATTAAAGTAACGTAAGAAGGTTTTTTATCCAAACAGTGAAACATGATCTGAATGACTATGCAAGTAAAAGAACCGATCATAATTTTAGGTATAGGCAGTGTGGGATCAAGACTAGCATCTCAGGCAGGAAGCATTCTAAGTGCAGACGTGCTTGTAATTAGCAATGATCAGGCAGATCTACAGGCAGAGGCTTCAATCAAGGTATCAACTGCCCCTGTGATAAACCCGACAGTTCAGATGATAAGAGGCTCATCTTACAATGTGCATGATGATATAAGAGACAAGATATCAGGATATGCCACAGTCATCCTGATGGCAAATCTAGCAGGAAAGGCAGGCGCGGCTCTAGCACCTACCATATCTCAGATATGCAAAGATGCAGATAAGAATGTCATATCATTTGCAATAATGCCATTCAAGTATGAGAGGAATAGGATATTTAGCTCAGGTGTGGCACTAAAGCGCCTAAGGGAGTACTCTGGGTGCACAATAGTCATGGACAATGACGCACTACTTGAGAATAATCCAAAGCTGAGCCCAAACACATGCTTTGATGTTGCAAATAAAGCAATCTTGTATGTAGTAGATTCGCTGAAAACCTCTGAAATAAGCCAGGATACTAGCATCCTCACTACAGGTACAAACAGTTCAGACATGGAAGAGTCACTCAAAGGCGCACTAAAGATGCTATATGATGATGCTCCGCCGGACTCTATAAAATCTTCAATGCTATATGTTTCTGGAGG
>JAPOPJ010000204.1 GCA_026712925.1 Nitrososphaerota archaeon | reverse complement strand
TTAAATTTACTACGGGCATTTCAACACTCATATTATAATCATCTTGGAGCAAATCACACAGGACATCTGCTGAATCAACCAGCCCAAACATCATGGTATAAGTGTGGATATTTTTGCAAGTATATCATCTGTGAATGGATATGTTGAGTTTAATGGGTAAAATTAGTGCAATTATCTAATTTTAGATGTATGTAACCGTGCATTTCAATTAAATTTGACCTACATGCTTGCAATACTGTGGATATAATTGAGGCAATTAGGAGCCGCCGTTCTATTAAGAGCTTTCAAAGCTATGACATGAGTCAAGATGAGATAAGCCACCTGCTAAACCTTGCAGTACTCTCGCCTACGTCATACAACATACAGAACTGGAGATTTGTCACGGTAACTGATCAGTCAGTAAAAGACAGACTGCGTGAATTATCCTATGGACAAAGGCAGGTTGCAGAAGCCTCACTTTTAATCATACTATGTGCCGACTTGAAGGCCTGGGATAAGGATCCGGGGCGATATTGGCAAATCCTAGATGAAAGACAGCGTAATGATATTGTGGATGCAATCAAAAGGTCGTACCGTGGAAACAAGTCTCTAGAAAAGGACGAAGCCTTTAGGTCATGTAGCATTGCAGCTCAGACTATAATGCTTGCGGCAAGATCTATGGGGTATGATACCTGTCCGATGGAGGGATTTGAATTTGACAAGGTTGGTGAACTGATCAAGCTTCCAGCAGACCACATAATCACGATGATGGTTGCAGTTGGAAAGAGAGCAAAGGAGCCGTTACCTCGTGGGGGACAACTTGACTTGTCTGAAGTGGTGTTTGAAAATCATTTCTGAGCATTCTGTACAAATCTGATATCCCAACACACCACAATACACCTCAACACACTCTAGTACACTTTACCTCATGATATATCATCATAATGATATACTGACAAGTCTGAATAATACGTGCAGTAAAAATACCCATCACTCTATCAGAATGGCTGGTTTGAATGGTCTTGAGTGTTTGGCTTTTTCCTTTGGATCATAACTATCTGAATCACCTTCTACAAAAACTGATACTTTTGCCCCAAATTCTGTTTTTGCAATTGCCTCTAGCTCAGCAGACATGAATCTTTTCTCATCAAATTTCCCTACCTGCATTCTTGCATCCCTTATCTCAGTGGGTATAGATAGTATGTCCTTGATTGCTTTTTGCACAAAGTCAGGATTATTTTTGATCTTTTCTGTCTCGGGATTTGCAATCAATTCCTTCATTACTTCTCCCATGTTGGTTTTACCTGATGCTACACTATTTAGTATCAAATAGTATGCACTTGACTTTAGCTGTCCTGCCGTATAGATTGTAATATTTTTGGGAGTAATTTTTGTCACCTTTAGTATGTTGGCAATGTCACTCATCACTGACTTTAAAAAGTGCTCTGACTGGACTGCCTCTAGGTCTATTGCCTTATTCACTGCAGGCCAGCTTGACTTTGAAACCATACCGGGATTGCCCAGCTTTTGCCACATCTCCTCTGCTATATGGGGTGCAAACGGAGAAAGCATTGCAACTCTAGTACTGTAAATATCATGTAGCATTGGCATGTAGTTGCTACGACCTTTGGCATGTGCCCGCTTCAAATACCATTGAATCTCATCTTCAAAAGCAAATAAAATATCGTGTAATGCTTCGCGTAACCTCATTTTTTCCATCGATGCACTTGCATTTACAACCAGTCTTTGCAATATACTTGCAATCCATTTATCTTCGGTCTCTGTGATACTAGATGGTTCTGGTTTTAGTTTAGAACACTCTGCTAGTACGGCCTCTAATTTACTCTTAATACCTCCTACAGATTCTAAATTAAAGTCCGCATCTTGAAGAAGCTCTGCTGATATCAGTATTGCAAGTCTGATGGGATCCGCACCATGTTCTCGTACTGCCTGTCTTAGAGGTATAATATTTCCCATACTCTTTGACATCTTTTTACCATCCATCAGAACTGAACCATTCACTACAATTTGTTGTGGCCAGTGCTTTTCTGGAAATATTGCAACATGATTTAACACAAAAAAAGTCAGATGATTTGGAACTAGGTCACGTCCAGAGTGCCGCGAATCCACTGGATAAAAATACTCAAACTCTGCTCTTATCTTTTCTAGCGTATGGGGCGATATTCCAGATATGTCACTTGCCTCACCGAGTCCCAAAAATATATAGTCAAAGAATTTTTTTGACATGTTATCTGCCTGTATTGTTCCATCGTTTACAAATCTGGATATTGTATAGTATGCCATGTAAATTACAGAATCCGACAAACTCTCTACTATCCAGTCTTTGTCAAATGGGAGCCTAGTTCCAAGCCCGTGCTGTCTTGCACATGCCCTTTCTCGTAGCCAACCAACAGTATGGTGAAATTCACCTACAATTTCCTGCGGTAACACGCCCATTTCATCAAGGCATACGTTTGCCATATCCTTCCACTTTGCATCTCCATAATTTAGAAACCATTGGTTTGAGAGAATCTTGACAACACATTCTGCACCACAACGGCATCTTACCGGCGAATTTGTCATCTCTAGCAAAATATCAGAGTATTCATTTTGTGAAAGCCATTCCTTAATCACATCTTTTGATTCTGAGACCTTTGTACCTGCAAATTTATCGCAGGCATCTTTGAGTGTACCGCCGTAGAACTCTTTTCCATAAATTTCATCAGTTGCATCATCGAGTTTTGGATCGTCTTGGTCTTTGATGCTAAACTTTTCACACGCATCTTTTGCTGGAAATTCTCCATACCCATCTACAGATATTATGGATATTGGTTTTAGTAGTTGAAACTCGGAGCTAAGCGGCTGGTTCTTTTTAAAATCAACCAAAGCCTGATAGTCAAACGGGGCATGTGCTGGCACTGACATTACAAGCCCTGTACCGGTTCCGGATTCTACAAAGCTAGCCTCTAGTATGGGAACTTGGACCTCTTTGTGTGGTGCTGATGCATTCTTTCCAATTAACTCGCTTCCCGGAATATCCCCATCATATTCTATCTTTTTATCTAGAAATTCCATCTTGTATGCACATTGGCTTGACACTATCCATTTTTCACCATCGACGCGGATCTTTTTGTAGATGGTATTTGGGTTAACCCATAAATTTGTAACACCAAATATGGTCTCAGGGCGCAGTGTTGCAGTAGGGATGACATACTCTCCGAGTCTGAATTTTACTAGTATGTATTCTGTAAAATCTGGCTCTACGTCACCTAGCGTGTCATGTTGCGATACGGGGTTTTGGTCCTTGGGACACCAACCTACAGGATGACTTCCCTGGATTATCAGACTCTTTTTCTCAAGTGTGTCTATCTGCCACTCTATGAATTTTTGGTATGCTGGAAGTATGGTTGTAAACTCTCGTCTCCAGTCAATAGAGTAACCCATTTCAATCATGCCTGATTTGATCTCTTCGTGGAAATAGTCTGCAATCTTGACTGGCTTTACAAATGTCTTGATGTCCTCTTCTGGTACGTGGTATATCTCTCGTAATCCGTCTAAGAGTTCTACGTCTCCTGCCTCTACTCTTTTTGCCATTCCAAGTATGGGTGTTCCTGTATAGTGGAATCCCATTGGGAATAATACATTATACCCCTTCATCCTGCAAAACCTTGCATGGACATCGGCTATGGTGTATGTCCTTCCATGTCCTATGTGTTGTGGCGAGTTGGGATATGGATATGCTACTGTGATGAATTTTTTCTCTTTACTACTTGGTTCGGCCTCAAAGTCGTGACTTTCTTGCCACTTTGACCTCCATTTGGCCTCCATCTCACTCCAGTTCATGTCCATTTTTACTACCTCAAAATCATTGATCTTGCCACATCTACGGCTTTGCCTTTTTTAGATGTGTCTTTTCCTCCTCCTTGGGCAAACTCTGCATTTCCGCCAGCAGAGCCGCCAAGAATAGCAGATATTTTCCTTGCCACATCTCCGGCATTCTTGCCTGATTTATTACCGCAATAAACCACTACTCTGATTGTTGGCCCGGAATTAAACATACCACAATATGCAGAGTCTGGTGCCTGCTTTATCAGCTTTTTTCCAAAGTTGACGTGGAAAAATTCATCATACCTTTCACTGTCAGTAAAACACTGTCTATTTCTTATCTCAATTTCATCTACATGGTCTTGCCTGTCTGATAGTATTTTCTCTAACATTACAGGTATCATATCTCTTGCTCTTTGCTTGCTTTGTTCACGTTGCTTTTCAATTTCTTTTTTGTCTGTTTCAAGTAATTTTTGTTTCCTAGATGTTTCTTCTATTTGCTTTGCATACTCAAATGCTGCATGGCCTGATACAAACTCGAGACGTACTACTCCATCCTGAATGCGTTTTGTCTTTGTTATTTTGATTAATTCAATATCTCCAGTTTTCTTTACGTGAGTTCCACCACATGCCTCTACATCCATATCGCCAATTGATACGATTCTTACTGATTTTACCGGAACTACCCCGCCTTGGTATATCCTGAATCCATATCGCTGTTCTGCTGTTCCACGGTCAAAGTTTTGTATAGTTACAGGAATGTCTTTTTTCACCATATCATTTGCCGCATCTTCAATTTGTTTTATCTGGCTGTCTGTGAGTGATGAGTGGTGTGTTATGTCTAGTCTTGCATGATCATCATCCTTAAAGGCTGAGTGTTGCCAAACCCAAGAGCCAAGCACAGCCCTTGATGATGCATTAAGAATATGGGTACTAGTGTGGTTTTTTGTAACATTTGAGCGTCTCTGTCTATTTATTTTACATTGCACTATATTGCCTTCTTTTGGTACTCCGCCTTGCAGACTATGTACAATGACTCCTGCATGCTTGTTTACATCAATTACATTAAAACCATCTATTGTACCGTGGTCTGGTTCTTGTCCCCCGCCTCGGGCATAAAAGGATGTTCTATCTAGCACTACAAATTCATCAAATATCTTGATAACTTTGGCTTCAAATTCTATTGGGTCATCTTTGTAAAATAATGCATCTGTCTCTGCAAGTCCCTCTGGTGGAGGATTTGCAAATTTTTTCTTTTTTTCAGACTGGTGCAAATCTGATAGCCTTGAGTAGAATGTAGATGGAATCTCTGATATGGCATTGACTTCTTTGAGATAATCTGGCGTGATACCATCTGATTCGTAAAGTGTGATTAATTCGTCTACTGTAGGGGTACCATATTCTTTAATTCTGTCTGCCTTTTTTCTCATCTGTATCTTGGAATCTTCGTATCGTTGTGATTCTATACTAATGATCTTCTTTACGTCTTCTCGCTTTGAGTCAAGCTCAGGATACATATCTTTGAGATAGTCAACATGCAAATCAATTAATTCATCAATGTCTAGCTTTAAGTTTAATCTGTTTATGGTTCCTCTGATACGGCGTAGCATCATTCTTAGATTATATCCTCCCCCTACATTACTTGGAAGTGCGCCATCAGTAATTGCAAAAATCAAGGTTCGAAGATGGTCTGCAATCATGTACATTGACTCTAGAGGTGCAATTGTTCTGTTGAACACATCCTCAGATATTCCTGCACGATTTAGTGCATGATTTCTTACATCATTGAGGTCTCCAAGATTCTCAAGTGCCTTTGCAATCTCTGTAAAGTATGCTGGCAGTATTTGCAAGTCTGGGTCTGCACCCAACTTTTCAAGCAGTACTTTGTTGATCGGACCAAAACAGCAATCATAGGCAGTCGGAGTCCCCATAGTAATCCACGCAAAGCGTTCTAGACCTGCACCCATGTCGATAATCTTTTGATCAAGTGTTGTATGATTTCCCAATTTTCCTTGAAATTCGGTAAATACTGCATTGCCTATTTCTAGTCCTCTTACAAAATATTCAAGTGATGAACCAAACGAACCTCCTCCAACCCACACATCCTCTACAAATACTACCTCTTCTTTTCTTATTCCAAACTGTTCAGTTAATAGCCTGAAATCCAGATCAATACATTCATCCTTCCAGTATCCTGCTGAATCTGGAATGCTATGCTGACCAATCATGCAAAAGCTTGAAAAATGTCTTCCCGTAACTCCTACATTTTCCAAGTCCTTAAAGCGAAGACATGTCTGTGGTACTACTAGCGGATTTGCGGGAAACTCAAAGACCACCTTGGAGCCCATTACTCTCTGAAAGTCTACAATTGATGCAATTGTAAAGTATAGGTCATCTCGCCACCTACAAACTACTGGGTATCTTGGTACTGCTGTGTGTCCGTTTTTCACAAAAAAATCTTTTACCTGTTTCCAAGACTGTGTATAATCAAATCTCTTTTGTGTCGGTGGATCGCCTATAAACGAATATGTATCATGTGCATCATCCGGGCAGAGATCCCGTTTGGAATCTAGCGTCCAGAAATACCTGTGGCATTTAACACATGACTTTCTGATAAAGCCATTCTCCTGGAATAATCTCACGTTATAATATCTGTCAGGATCTGAGGAAAACTCTTTTAGAATTTCGTTTTTTTCCAATGAAATGCCTGTATGGGGCCAATATTAAGAATTAACTACTCAAAGGTAGTGTGGCGGCAGAACTCTCATGGCATGTCATGTTAACACATTAAATACACTGCTTGAGAGAATCATACAATGTTTGGAAAAAAACCTGTTCTAAAGGAGGGTGTTCATGTGTTTTCCATCATACCAAATGGTGAATATAATGACTTTATCTTTGGAGTCGTGACGGGAATACAAGGACGCAAGGTGGGAGTCAATGGAATTAGAGTGAATCCTGTTGGACTAAAAAACAAGATTGCCCAAGGCAAGACAGGTGAGCGTTCTGCTGAGATATTGGAGCACCCGACACCAGATAATATTATACTTGCACTAGTGTATCGTGTGGAACATGACAATTTTGCTGAAGTACTTGATCTTGACAAGGACAAGTGTGATTTATTGCCTCCAAAAATTTATTCCATACTAGATGGGTGGATTCGAGAATCCCTACCAGAACTAATCAACAATGTCTTGTCGCTCTCACCCGGTTCTGAACGAGATGAGGCAAAGCGTATTTTGCGCCACAGAATGGACACACTACTTGACAAAAATCTAAAGAGGACGTTGTATTCTGTATGCAGGAGTCTGAAAGTCCTAAACTAGACTTCCCATATATCTGGAAATATGTGGCATCTGGTATTTCATATCCTGGCACTTTACTCATAATTGTGTATGTGCCTTGGCAAGATATATGTGAATTATCTTTGATACCTGATATGCGTCTAGAGTTAACCTTGGGAAATGCAGAATCCCAAACGTGGAAAATTTTATACTTTGGTTGGAGATGGGGCAATCAATGATGTATGTATTATTCCCACTTTTGCTTGGGGTCATATTATTTGGATTTGGCACGGCGCACTCTCAAGAGCCGGGTCTTGCTACATACCAAGAGACAGCACAAATATTGGTAGATAAGACAATCTCACAAGATATCAAATCATCAATTACACTGCAAAGCACGAGTGTGCAAGAAATAAAGATTCCACCTGAACTAGAAAAGAAAATCAGGGAAGATGGGAGAATCGGCGCAGTCATACTTACAAATGAAGATCGGTGTGTGCTAGGTGTGGTTGATGAATCATGTGTAATGATTAACATAAAAAGAAATCCAGAGGATACCAACTTTCTTGAAATTCAGCAAAGTGCCAAGGATATATCTTCTATGTATATTGACCAGATAAATAATACCTTTGATATTAATTCTGAGTTCCACTCTGTATTTGTTCACAGTCAAGATGATACAAATGCACTGCTTGATACCTCTGGGGTAGTTTCAGGCGGGGGTACAATATCTGCTGTATATACAATGCCCGTGGAATCAACTGATTCTATGTATGAAAAAATTTCTTCAATTTTACTCCCAAGAGAGATACGCGAGTCAGGTGGCTTTTATGATGTGGCAAAAAACCTCTCATTTCACGAGAATGCAAAAATGACGTTTTCTATAATACCAATTAATAATAATTCACTATTACAGCTAAAGGTCAATGTGGATTATGATGGAGCTGCTACTGATGTCATGCAGATTAACCCGTCAGAATATCTACGGGCTGATCTCTTGCAGAGATCAGGGTATTTCTCTGCTGGTTTTTACCCGCTAAACTCACTATTACAGGTGGTGATTTTGTCACCAGAGCCTGTTATGATATATGATGTAAAGGGAAAGATACTTGAAACCCAAGAAGTAGAGGGAGATCTCGTCCCCATGTCAGTCCTAGAGGCAGGATGGGTATTTGATCCACAGGAGGGACAAAAAGTTCAGGGAATGTGGATATTTGGCAAGGAATCTACAATAAGTGGCGACATGCTCCAGTTTTCAATAGGTACTGAAGAAATTACAGTAGATAAACCACAGGTACAGTTTGATGAATCTGTCTTGGTTCCAATAATAATTGCAGGCGCGGCAGCTGCCGCTGCAATATTTTACCTAAAAGGGTACAAAAAATCACACAAGTAGTACTGCTGCGGCAAAAACAGTAGTCCACTTTCCGTTTATGTCTCCTTTGGCAGACTGGGTTATGTTTCTGGTCTTGTATATTTCTCCAGATATGGTCCATTGCTGGCGTTTTTCATCCCAACTCTTGTCAATATCAAATGGTATTCCAAGAGATGATGCAAGCATTTGGGCTGCTATATCTTCTGCATAGTCGCCTGACTGTCGTCCACTTTGTCCGTAGGATTCGTATTCTGACAGATAACCATAATGGTTTGTATCTTTTGGCATTGCAATTCCAACTGATGCAGAGCAGAGCCTGTGAGGTTCGTTTGTTTGGTTTTTGGAGTATATTGTAAATAGTATCTGTCCTGGCTTGATCATCTTTAGGCCCTCATTTCGGGAGATCAGCTTTGCGTTTGGTGGGAAAATGCTTGATATCAGGACAAGATTAGTTCCTGCTATACCTGCATCTCTTAATGCGTATTCAAAGCTAGTCAGTCTGTCTTCATGGACACCCCGACCTTTGGTCATGAATAATTTTTTTGCAACCAAGTCAAGCAATTCTAGAGTCATGAATTTTG
>JAPOPJ010000192.1 GCA_026712925.1 Nitrososphaerota archaeon | reverse complement strand
CACTGCATCAAACCAGTCCACAGCATTTGTAATGCCAGATATCAGCATATCTCAATTGGGAATGTTTTCAATTGATGAAAAACGAACACTGTCATTTTCTGTAAATATTGATGGAAATTCATCAGGTGTTGTGCGCTACAGCCTAGAGTCAGGCCCACCACAGGGTGCCCAGATAAACTCAAACACTGGATTATTCTCTTGGACTCCAAATAATACACAAGGTGGAAAAACATACACGTTTGATATTGTAGCAAAAAAAGACTCTGCAAGGGATGCAGAATCAGTTACAATTACAGTAAATGATACGATAGATGATACTGCAAATGATACGACAAATAACACAAACAACACTCCCCCACCGCCACCCAAAGATCCAAATGATACAATGCAAAACTCTGATGATAGCACACTTTCAATAGCACCGTTTGTTGATCCTAATGAAGACCCACAATACTATATCGATAGATATAACAGCGAACCAGCATACAAGGAATGGTTTGATACAAACTATCTGGAATACTCCTCCATACACCAGGCAGTTGGATTAGATGAGCCACCTAAAATCCCAGCACCGTTTGTCGATTCTGCAAAGGATACGCAATACTATATCGATAGATATAACAATGAACCAGCATACAAGGAATGGTTTGATACAAACTATCCGGAATATTCCTCCATACAACAAGCAGTTGGATTAGAAATTCCCACTGATGTGCTAGATGATGACTCTGGAAATAACTCTGGTGATGATTCTGGTGATAACCTAGGTGATGACTCTACAGAGCCTGGAACAGAGCCAAAAGATGAAGAACCAGAGTTTGGAGAATGTGGTGTAGGTACAGAACTTGTAGGAGATACATGCGAGGTCATAAACATATCACAGAATAATGGTGGCGGCTGTCTTATAGCTACTGCAGCATACGGAACAGAAATGGCACCACAGGTGCAGATGCTCAGAGAAATAAGAGACAGTAGTGTGGCAAATACGACATCCGGTGCGGCATTCATAAACACATTCAACCACATATACTATACATTTTCACCACAAATAGCTGACTATCAAAGAGAAAATCCGGTATTTAGGGAAATGGTAAAAATTACCATAACACCGCTTGTCACATCACTTGGCATAATGTCCCTTGCAGACTCTGAGGAACTAGTTATGATGTATGGTGTTTTAGTAATTATGATGAATACGGGATTATACATCGGGGCACCAGCTATAGTAATGTATGGTGTTATACAATACAAAAGACACAGAAATGACTAGTAACTATATAGTGTATGGAATACATGTAAACTATGCCAAGTATTCCTAAATAACCCCAAAAATATAACAATAATGAAAATGATTCCATGGCTGATTCTAATTGCGGTACTAGTAACATCCATTCCGTTATATGCGCATGCAGTATCAGTTCCAGAAATACCGGATCCATCTATGGAATTTTCAATAACAGGTGCAGGGGCATCATTTCCATACCCACTAATTGACCTGTGGCGTGTAGAATACAACAAGGAATTTTCCAATGTATATCTCAACTACCAGTCTATAGGTAGTGGTGGAGGAGTAAAACAACACATAGAAAAAACAGTAAACTTTGCAGCATCTGATGCACCACTAAAGCAATCAGAAAAAGAATTAGCACAAGGCACGCTCCACATACCAGAAGCTATCGGCGGGGTAGTTATAACATACAACATTCCCCAAATCCCAGAAAAGGGACTAAAGCTAACAGGAGAAATAATAGCAGACATTTACCTAGGAAAGATAACACGATGGAATGATTCACAAATTGCACAGTACAACCCAGAATTATCACTACCTGATGAGGAGATAATCGTTGCAAAACGCTCAGACGGTTCGGGTACGACATTTGTATTTACAGACTATCTTTCCACCCAAAGTTCAGAATTTGAACAAAAGATTGGAAAGGCAAAGGCTGTTCCTTGGCCCCTTGGTGTTGGCGCAGCAGGAAACGAAGGAGTAGCAGGTATAGTACGAAACACACCACACTCTATAGGTTATGTGGAATTAGCTTATGCATTCCAGACAGGAATGTCATTTGCATTTGTAGAAAACGGAGACAAGACTGGATTTATCGAACCCACACTAGAGACAATATCAGCAGCATCAAAAGGTGCATCAGCTAATCTCCCTGCAGCAGAAGGCGACTGGAGCAAAGTTAGCATTGTAAATGCTCCCGGGGAAAAATCATACCCCATTGCAAGTTTTACCTATCTACTACTATATGATGAACTCTCAAATAGTACCAACTCTATCAAAGAAGCAAAGACGATAATCCACATGATGCACTGGATGATTACAGACGGGCAGAACCACTCTGAATCATTACTCTATGTGCCACTATCTGATGAAGTAATAGAGATAGGCAAACAAGGACTTGCAAGAGTTACATACGAAGGTGAGATACTATTTGACTATGATGGACCAGTAGAAAACCAAAATGACAATAATGCAGACAGTCTAGATATACCATCTTGGATTAAGGATAACGCTAGATGGTGGGCAGACGGCCTGATTAGTGATGAGGAATATATCGCTGCACTACAGTATCTCATTGAACAGGGAATACTCAAAGTCTGACATAACTGATGTTTGATAAATTTCAAGTATCAGTTCACATTTTATTATAATCTGTACATAAAATAACGCATGTCAGTTTTGCATTCACTAAAACATAGATGAACAGTTACAATTTCAGATATACAAATCAAAATATCATACAGCTTTTACCACTGTATGAACAGTACCATCCATCACAACTTCTGCAATATCACTAGAATATTCAGCAGTTCTACGAATATCTTCAAGGATTAATTTTAGTATGGCAACATTACTATCCTGTTTTAGTGTGTTCATTAATTTTTTCTCCCTCTCAATTACGCAAGAAACACTTGCCGCTGTCTTTTCTGCAAGGGAATAGTCGCGCTTTGAGAGTGCAGTCATTGAATTTTCAAATACTGATAAAGATTCTATACTAATTGCCTCTACTTCTATCATGGTTTTTTTATCTATAGGCGAATTTAGATGCTTTACTTTTTTAGCAACAAGTGCTGCATGGTCTGCTATTCTCTCAACAAATTTTACTATACTTCTATACTCTAGACATTCTGATGATTTTTTTAGTCCAGAGTCTAGTAGAACTTGCATATCTTCAAGTGCCAGACTAAGATTGCGCATCATGTATAAGGCAAATCTATCTACTTCATCATCCATCTTTGTCACCTCATCAGCATAATCAGTATCAAATTCCTTTAGTGCATGAATTGCATCACGATGCATATTTGTAGTAGTGATATACATTCGCTTTAGTGCTACATCAAAGGAGAGCTGTGCCAGCTGTGTCAGTACCTGCAAGACCATCCTCTCAGAGCTTGCCTCGATAATTTCAGTCCCCATCAGGGTGGTTCTTACTAGATCTCGAATTATTCCCCGATGGCCTCCGGGTATCTCCATTCCTTTTGTCCTTATCTCTATTACATTATACCCTGAGAGATAAATTGCAATTATCTTTCTTCTTATGGATTCCTCAGAATCATTTTTACCTATTGTTGCAATGGCGTGGAGTTTTTTTTCAGATTCCTGGAATATAGTTATGGAATCATTTTGATTTTTAACCAACGACAAGTATGATCCCGGCTTTAGATGCAAATCATCAATCCAACT
The DNA here is from genome assembly GCA_026712925.1 of Nitrososphaerota archaeon. Lineage (GTDB taxonomy): Archaea > Thermoproteota > Nitrososphaeria > Nitrososphaerales > Nitrosopumilaceae > JAPOPJ01. Next base: position 25,116 of record JAPOPJ010000192.1, on the reverse strand, counting down.
GCGTGGTAGTGATATAATATGCGTAGAGCCGCCGACTAGCTGCAAGCGGCGCGTCTGCTTGATGTTACTAGTCACATACATCCACGACATTACTGATACATTTCCAGATATACTATTTTAGATCATAGTCTATATAGTTACTATATTTTACTCATACAATACATAATTTATGTGCAACTTTGAGATAAAACCATTCTTTACAGATATGATATGAAAAAGAGCACCCATACCATAAAAATGGGATCAAAGTCAGATAAAATCTTCAAAATGGGTGCCGCCATTGCAGGCACGTTTGTCCTAGCTATAATAGCCCTGATGGTATTTCAGCTTGTCTTTGAGTCATATCCGGTATGGGAAGAGCATGGACTAGGATTCATTACTGGAACTGACTGGAATGCAGTTGAAGGTAGGGAATCATTTGGTGCGTTACCTTATGTGCTAGGCACGCTAGTTACGGCTGGCCTTGCAATGTTAATCGGCGTACCACTAAGTATAGGAATAGCAATGTTTGTCTCTGATGCGCCGGCAAAGATAGGCGGGCCGCTGGGATTTCTAGTAGAGTTATTAGCTGCCGTGCCAAGTGTTATCTATGGCTTATGGGGGCTGTACATCTTTAAGGAATATTTTAGAGACTTTGTTGAAAAGCCATTACATGCCGCATTCGGAGATACTATCTTTTTATTCTCAGGTACACCATTTGGACTAGATATCTTTACTGCAAGTGTAATTCTTGCAATCATGATCATCCCCACTGTATCAGCAGTTGCAAGAGAGATTATGAGAGCAGTACCACAGCAACAAAAAGAGGCAGCATACATGTTAGGTGCAACTAGATGGGAAATGTTCAGACTTGCAGTATTTCCATATGCAAAGACTGGACTAATTGGCGCATCAATACTAGGACTAGGAAGAGCAGTTGGTGAAACAATGGCAGTTACCATGCTAATTGGAAATGCAACTGGTGCAAGTGCAATTCCTTCATCATTATTCAAACCAAGTCAAACAATGTCTAGTATAATTGCAAATGAATTTGTAGAGGCATCGCCGGTTGGATTGCATCTTCCCGCGCTAATTGGTGTAGCATTGATACTTTTAGGAATAGCAATCTGCATAAATATTGTAGCACATATTCTTGTTACAAGAATGCTCAAAGTCAAAGAGGGGGCAATTAATAATTGACACCATCCTCCAAGCGCCAAGAGTATAGAAATTTATTCAAACAAAACGTACAGAGAAGATTATTAGTAGATAAAATAATGCGATTAATTGTAATTGCATGTGTAATTACTGCAATCATTCCACTTGGAAGCATACTAGCTGAAGTGTTTAGAAATGGAGCAGCTGCAATAAGTATAGAATTTTTAACTCAAACTCCAGGTGCAATTGGCTCAGGTGATGGTGGAATAGGTCCTGCCATCCAGGGAACACTCATCATTATAGGTATGGCAAGTATTATTGGCGTTCCAATAGGAGTCATGTCAGGAATATTTCTCTCAGAGTTTGGTGATAACAAACTTGCACGCTCTGTCAGATTTTTTAATGATGTCTTTATGGAGTTTCCCTCAATAGTACTTGGAATTTTTGCATTTCTAGTAATAGTACTAGTATTAGGACATTTTTCAGTCTGGGCAGGAGCATTTGCACTATCTCTAATTATGTTCCCCATTGTGGCAAGAACTACAGAAGAATCACTAAAGATGGTACCTGTTACATATAGGGAAGCAGGCATGGCACTAGGCCTAAAACAATGGGTTGTAATTACAAGGATAGTACTTGTAGCTGCAAAGAGCGGTCTTGTTACAGGAGTATTGCTCGCAGTGGCAAGAATAGGCGGTGAGACTGCACCACTCATTATGACTATACTTGGAAGTAGTATATTTTTTAAGAGTTTTGAGGCACCAATGGATGCATTACCTCTGAGGATATGGCGACTCTCATTACTTCCATATGATAGTGCCCAGCTACAAGGATGGGGTGCAGCACTAGTGCTCATAATTATAATTCTTGCAATAAATCTAGGAGTAAGATACTTTGTGTTAAGGAAGAAAAGCACGAGTATTTTCGGAAGACTGATTAATCAAGGGAGGCAGGAGAAAAAGTGACTGCTTTGACGGTGGACCCAAGCCTAATCCGCATGCAAAAGACCACAATGCCTGCACAAGATGCAAAAAATGATCGGTTCAAGATGATTGCAGAGAATGTTACCATATCGTATGGTGGGGTAATAGCAGTAAAAGATGTCACGATGAAATTCAAAGAAAAGACAGTAACAGCCCTGATTGGACCATCAGGGTGTGGCAAGACCACATTTCTCAGGTGTCTTAACAGGATGCATGATATGACAAAAAACGCAAAAGTAGAAGGAAAAGTAATGATTGACGGGGCAGATCTCTATTCAAAGAATGTTGATCCCATATATCATAGAAGAAAAGTAGGAATGGTATTTCAAAAGCCCAATCCATTCCCTACAATGTCCATATATGATAATGTAACATCTGGGTTGCGACTCAACGGCGTAAGAGACAAGAACATTTTAGGCGAAATAGTAGAAGATGCACTTAAAATGGCATACTTGTGGGATGAGGTGAAAAATGACCTGAAAAAACCTGCAATCGAGTTGTCAGGTGGACAGCAACAAAGACTATGCATTGCACGCGCATTGGCAATACAGCCTGAAGTATTATTGATGGACGAGCCTGCATCTGCACTAGACCCAATTGCAACCCAAAAGATAGAAGAGACCATCACTGAACTGAAAAAAGAATTTACCATAATTATCGTAACACACAACATGCAGCAAGCAGTACGAGTATCAGATTATACGGGATTCATGTATTTGGGCGACTTGATTGAATTTAGGGAGACAAAAAAGCTTTTTGAGGATCCAAAAAACGAACTTACCGCAAAATACGTTCAGGGTCAGTTCGGATAATGACCAGACTGATAGACCCTCCGCTTGAAAAGCTTTCCATGATAATGTCTGAGATGGGCAACATGGCAACAGACTGCATATCACTTGCAGTTGACTCATACCTAAAAGGTGAAAATACGACAAACAAAGTTTACGAATTATCTTGTGCAATGCGCAACAAATACTTTGAAGTCGAAGATATCATATTTGAGATGCTATTAAAATACCAGCCAGTAGCAGACGACTTTAGATTCATCCGCTCATCAACTGAAATATCATATACATTTTCCAGACTAGGAAGATATGCCTATGATATAACTCAGGTGCGTGATTTGTTTGGAGACATATCAGAGTGTAAAAATACTGCACTAGAAGAAATTTCTGAAAAGGTAAAGCACATCATAAAGGAAGCAGTCTTATCCTTTGCAGAACTTGATGTCAGAAAAGCAGTAAAAATTCAAGAAGATGAGGACTTTATAGACAGAATATACAGAGAAAGACTCCCAGAATTGATTGCATCTAACAACATAAAGTGTGCCCTAGCAGAAGCACTCCTACTTCGCTATCTAGAAAGAATTGGAGATCATGCAATGTTTATGAGTGATGCCATAAACTATATCGTGACTGGAAAGCACAAGCCCAGTGAAAAGAGAATAGCCAGTCATACTAAAAACAATAACGTATAATGTTTGTATGAATAAAGATGTTTAGTAGGTCTAGCAGAATAATATCACAGCTAGCAGAATCCACTGAAAGTCAGCAACCATATTGAAATATTATTCCGTTTCCAATAGAATGATATGACATGCCAACAAATCACGTAACTGTTCACATCCATACACCTGCAAACACAAAATTAACATGTATTCTTCCTCTATATGCAAACTATCTTGAAGTGTGTTCATTTACCGGAAAACTAATCATTCTAGCGTGTTTATGTTGTACAAATATCTGTCTCTAATCAGATCTTCTTTGCCATGTTGGATTTTATGAAAATTTTGTTCCCGTATACTATATTTGCTTCATAAACGCAGTCAGCCCAAGATAGCAGCTGATTCTATATCTCATTTTAGCATCCATCATCAAGCGTATAATAGACATACAATGTAGAGACTAGCGAGGGTTGTGACAAAGATGCGACATCTCTAGATATGCTGTGGTGATTTGTGCAACAGATTTTGGGGTTCGAGTTTGTTGCATAATTCTGTTTTTAGGCATAGAAAACATCCCTGTAAAGACAACATCAGGCATGGTTATGCAACAAACTTTGGAGTTCAGGTTCTTCCCCAAATTCGGAGCTTTTGCTATTTTAAGCCCTTGACCACGATATGTCCGTCTCGGATGACAAATTTGAACATTTTTGGATTATTTGTCATCTTAAAACGTGCTTCGGTGCGTAGTAGCTGCGGTCATTCTTACTGTATTTGGTGTTATGGATATGATAAACTCTGACATCTTTTGGTTATCCAAGATCCGAGTTTGGGGAAAACCCAGAGTAGTAAGATTGAAGGTGGCATGACAGGTCAACAGGCAAGCACGATTTTCTTCTTTAAGCGCGGGTGAGAGTAAGCTTTCTTCGTTTCTCTGAGAACGTGATATCAAAACGTTTGAAAAGGGACATCCTCCCAAGTATACAAAATTGGATTTCACTATCTCCTATTAGCACTGTCTGGTCACGCATGTTTTCAAACACTTTTTGTCCCTGCATGATTTCGATGGATTTCACCGTTGCATGCCGAACCTTATACCTGTCTGCTATGTGTTGTACATTTACAAAGTTGCCTTCATCTACAAACCCTAAAAGCTTTGCAAACCGCTTTGGGAGAAACGTATGTGTAGCACCGCTGTCTACCAACGCATGAATATTAATGCTGTATTTTTGAGTCATGCGTATTTCTAACGCAGGCCTCTGTAAACTTTATCGCCATAATTCAAAGGAATGTATTTGAATGTGGTAGATGACACGCGAACCATCACAACAGAAGTGTGTCGAGTTTGTCCCCGATGTAATGCACCAACGGTGTCGTGCCGCTTTTCTGAATCTTTCTTGTCTCTATTAGCAATTTGTCCTCGTCTGTCCCATGATAAACTATTTTGCCTCCAGCAATTATTACCCACTCGTCTACGTACTTTTTGTCTTCTCGGAGGATGGCAGTTTCTAGACACTGCTGGTTGCTTGTCATCGGCGATTCTTCCATTAATACAACTGGTGTTTGTTTTTATTTATATGTTTTTTTGCGTGGTTCATCCCCAAATTCGGAGCTTTTGCTATTTTGAACACTTGTTCTAGACATGTCCGTCTCGGATGACAAATTTAAGGCGTTTTGGATTCTTTAGCATCTTCAAAATGGGTTTTGGTACATAGCAGTAACTAGTCATCCTTGCTTCGTTTGGTACTATGGATACGGTAAACTCTTTTGCATCTTTTGGCCACATTGGCATAAAATATTATGACAGCTAGATACTTTTTAATCAACCGAAAGATCTAAATACCAATTGGGATTTTACATAATACATGAAGAGATGTAAAAATAGTTCGTCTCAACATGTGTTAAAACAACGTGGTAAGGAGATTGCACAGAATCATGACATTCTATATCTCGGTTCTAACATATACAAGGTTCCCTCCCAATCAAAAACTGGTAAATATTATGATGTAATGTTTAACTCAGGTGGTTGGAAATGTATGTGCCCGTACCACACACACGGTAAAAGACAGTGTAAACATATTCTAGCAGTACGTTATGTAATTAATAGCAAAAAACCTAAAGATAAAAAACAAAATGTGACAATTATTGTACCTGATGTGCAATGCCCGAATTGTCACAGTAATGATTTTAAAAAACGTGGAATGCGTCCCAACAAGACTATTCCAGTACAAAGGTACTCGTGTAAAAAATGTGGACGATATTTTACTCACAGGCCTGGCTTTAATGGAAAACATTATTCTCCAGAGATTATAACTGAAGTACTGTATTTGCATGCAATGGCAGTACTTCCTACAAGAATTGTTGAATTTTTGCAAGAAAAAAATGGCTTTTCCATGACTAGAACCACCATTTTCCGGTGGATAAAAGAATATGGAGATCTTTTACTGAAATTTCAAAAAAAGTACACAATAGTAGGGGATGTGTGGCATACAGATGAGATCTACTTTACAGTAAATGGATCTGGCAGATTATTGTTTGGTGTAATGGATGCATCTACTAGATTCATCATATCTTATGATATATCAAAAACCAAATTTGGATATGATGCCACTTCACTATTCAAAAAAGCAATGGAATATGCAGGTAAATATCCTGACATGCTAATATCGGACGGTCTTGGAGGATTCAAAACAGGATACAAAAAGGCAATGTACACCAGAACCAAACCAAGAACCACTCATGTGGCAGATGTCGGCATACGAAACAGACACCCTGCAAACAACATCTATGAGCGATTCAATGGAGAGGTTCGTGACAGGATAGCTCGAGTACGCGGATTCAAATCAGAACATCCTGCATTGATTGATTTGATTGTAATATATCACAATTTTGTGCGTCAGCATGCCGGCATAGGAAATATCACTCCTGCAAAAGCAGGCGGAATTACAATAGAAGGTAAAAACAAATGGCGAACCATGATAGAACATGCAGCATTGTTTTGTGCATAGTATATTTTAGCCACACATCAAATACAAAATACTGAGAAACTACCACAATATCAAAAACTCCGTGTCAAAATTGCCACTATGCATGATGAATAGTTGAGATTGCCACTCAAGTCTCACATTTGCAGTATACACAAAGTCACAAGTCATGCTAAGAATTTACCCCAAGCTCCGAATTTGGTCAAGAACCAACTAGTAATGAACTTTATTAGTAACAACAACCACATCATAGTATGGGTAAAGGTGAAAACATGGATAAAGACCAGCAAGTTTTAGTAGAAATTAATAATTCATTGCGCAAAATGGAAAATTTTGATGCAGAATCAAATATGTTTCAAAGCCTTATCAAATTACGACAATTGTTAAAAAAGCGCAAAGAGAAGTGGTTAGACGTTCAAGATTCGGACGCATTTTACTTTAATATGGCTATTCGTACTGCTTTATCAGTTCTAGACAGTATGCAATATCGCTTTAAAAAATCTCATAAAGAATATAATGATAGCAATATTGCAGACGACTCTCTAAATTCATCAACAAAAACAGAACAAAAGCTCAAAACAGCATCCGAGTTCAACAAATCATTTCTCGAAGCATTTCCCAAATTGTTATCAGAAATAGAAAGCATCATCAATATTACAAGTAAATTTGACATTAATAAAGAAAGAATAGATCAAGTGGCGAAAAACATGTGTTATTTGGTTAAGATTGCACATGAATTGAAACTAATAGAGCATAAAAGAATTAGTCAAATCATGGACGAAGACAAAGCAACACGTCTGTATGCCAAACTTATGAAAAATTTAAATGCCAATAGCTAATTTGGCGGTTACAGTTGACGTATATCATACCAGACACAAATGTAATTGTATCAGCCAGTATTAATTACTGTTTTGAAGAGATTGGAAATATCAAACACATCCATCATGATGAATCATATCGTCTATTCAATCTAATCAGCCAAACAGCAAGTGTACGTGGCATACTCTTAAAAAAAGTAAATTCAGAATGTTGGGGCGCTCTTTTAAAAGCATTAAAAGATACAATTAGTGAAGAAACTACAAGCAGAAGACTAAAAGAAGCATATTATGAAAATACCAACGAAATCACATTTCCGTTTATTCTAGAGATGGTAAATTTACTCCAAAATTTGGATTATGTTGAAGAATTTGATACAGAACAATTGAACAAGAGTCGTCAGGATGTAAAAAGCATGGTAAAAGAACTAGAACACAGTAAAGATAACTCAAAACAACTCGATAGGCTTCGAGAAAAATCAAATACTGGAGATGAGGAGATACTTGCACAGTCTGTTACTATCAAAAGGTCACATCGTGCTCGTGATTCCCATGTTCTTATTGCATCCAAAGACATGGGATTTTTTTCACCACTTGGAAAGTCTAATACCGTAACTAAACGTATATGCGATGAATTTAAAATTAGATGTGACCACCCGGACGAAATAATCAGGATTGTAAAGGGAGAGTCTAAAACCAAATACTGTTAAAAATTAATTCTAGGTCAATATACTATCGCATCTTTCAATCTTCACTTTGTTTAGAATTGCACAGTTATAGAAGGTTTTTTTGATAATTGTAGTAAAGTTTTTCTGAATTATGGTTCTTCCCCAAATTCGGAGCTTTTGCCATTTTAAGCCCTTGACCACGATATGTCCGTCTCGGATGACAAATTTAAGGCGTTTTGGATTCTTTAGCATCTTCAAAATGGGTTTTGGTACATAGCAGTAACTAGTCATCCTTGCTTCGTTTGGTATTGCAGATACGGTAAACTCTTTGTATCTTTGAGCCATCCAAGCTCCGAATTTGGGAAAGAACCCTTGTAACAACACGCTAATTAAGCAGAGGTGTGGTGATTCAAATCTGAAAACTAGGACAAATCTAAACTCCAACAAATAGATCATGCCATCCTATAGAGAAAATACGCAAGCAAAATTAGTGAGATTGTAACAACTTCAATAGTGCAAATCTTATTGATATTTTTCCTGTATTCTTTTTAGCCTAACTTTATAATGCTGTTGCCTAGCCTGTCTTAATTTCTTCATTGTAGATGCTTTACCCTTTTTTCCACAATAGATTCCGACATGTTTGTTCCCGTCGCGGTAGATGTACGTAACGTATGTATTGTTGCCTTGGATTTTTTCTGATTTTGCCACGGATTTTTTTACATGTATTTATTATTTATACTTTACAAAAGTAAAGTAAGTGTTTTGCTGGAATGTGTAGTGTGATTATTATTTATACTTTACAAAAGTAAAGTAATTATTTTAAAATGTACTGTACAGTGAGCAAGTATATCACTAAAAGAGAAATAAAATAAAATCCGCAAGTCATGGATTTAAATTCTCCAAAATAAATTTGTAGAACTTGGTTTCACAGAGTGATTTGGTGAATCAACTATGTTGGGTTCGATAGTTTCCTAGATCTTTCCACGTTTACAATCAACAACAAGTATGTGACTACATTGATTGAATACTACAGCCACATCGAGTACCACGATGTATCCAGAATACAGTTTTAATGTTTGTTCAATTAATTGAATTTTGTAGACAATATCACGCAGTGGATGATCACTCATATTGGTACATAATCCTATGAAGTGATTAATTAATCTAGTATGATCATTTGCTAACACAGTATGGTATCTGTTTGCATGTAATACCAGAATCAAAATAGGCCTGAAGATTTGTTAGTAATCGAAGTATTGTACTACCACAGCTCTCTTTGGAGAGATAAACTCGCATAATGTCACTGGCAACCTCAAAGTCCATCGGACTGCCAGTATGTAGATCTACAGCTGCAACTCTGAAATAATCTTTTGCAATTTGACTCTTTAGTCCCCAGAGTTTAAACGGTTTTTCACAGTTAAACAATGTGGTTAAAAATGAGTTAAGATCTTTGATTTCGTTGGGGAATTTGAAATCAAATGGCCTTCCTTCAACCAATGTTTTGCCATTTATATCGACAAGTCCAATCCGAATATCTTCGATTGTCTTTATTGTAGATACATAATCTTCTTTTACTATATCAATTAATCTCAAATGATCTTGTATAGATTTACCTTTTCTGACAGAAAAATATCCGTTGTTACTAATTTCATCCTGCACAAAAGATTCTAAAGATGTCGTGTTGCCGCGGGTGATTACTATTTTGTTGCATGCAGAGCGATGTTTAATTACATCATCATTTTCAACTATATCTAATAGACGAGTAGCAAGTGAGCCAGAAGCCGACACTCCCAGATCTTCTGTATCTGCACATTCATTTACCAAGTATTCATTACTATATTTGATTCCAATTCCTCTAAACGCATTTCCTTCTTTTTCTGGAATTTGCCTCAAAAACATAGAATGAAACCACATGTGATCAAAATTATGATGTTGGCTGTCTACCAGTTCTTTTATCACATTTGCAGCTAAATCAGACAGTGTATTTGTATGTAAAACAAGAAATCTGTTATTTTGCATTTCTAAAAACATTTCAAGGTGATTATGGCCATCACTGATTTGCATTATCTTTAGATTTTCTACATCTGTATTGACAATATTAAATGAGAATTTCTCTGTCTTAAACGAACCCTCTGGTACATCATGATCCGACTCTATAATGTATGATTTTAATAGCCTCAGTCTTCCAGCATTCTCATCATTCTTTGAAGGGTTCATCATATCGCTTAAGCAATCCACAAACTCTTTCTTAGTTTTCACTTTAGGTAATCTATCATTTATCATATTTAGCGCCTCTTATCCTGATGGATCTAATAATATAGGTTTTCCAGATGAATCAAAATAACTATTCTGTTTTAGTTGATGCGAGTTCAGTGTACAGTAGTGAAAACTGATTTAGAACATAATGATAATAATTTGTTTGTAAATGCTGAAATTTAGACAGATGTTAATACTTACAAAATAAAAGCGTGTCACCATAAACCAGACATGACATGAGAGAGTATGCAAGACGCAAAACTTGCGCCGTATTCAAACCGATATTGATTGGGATTGCCATGCTTATCCCAAGTGTAATGATGCATGAAGTAGGACATGTCATTGCCTGCATCTGGCAGGGCTTTGAGCTAATAGAGTTCAACCTGCTTGGCAGTTACATAATATGCTCAGAGTATGACAACCAAATAGTTCACATCATGGGAGGTGCAGTAGGTGGAGCATCCATGTTGTCATTCTTGCTTGCAAAAAAGATACGCGCATACCTTCCAGTTTCACTTGGACTAGCATGTGCAGGTGCAACCCAACTACTAAACATGCTACTAGAGGGATTTGCAAATTCAGCATATCGTGCATATAGTCTTGAAAATATGGTACTTGTGTTTGGTGTAATCATTGTAGTGTCTGCAGCGTTTTTGCTCTTTCCAAGATCTCAAAAATGATCACATTGCAACATATCACATTGTAACATATCACAATATGTCATATCAATATGGCATATCAATATGGCGTATCAATATGACGCATCATTATAGCACATTACATTCTGAAAATCAAGGCAGATACATCCATTTTATACATGTGCTAAATGTCTGAGAATCTTACACAGATGTATGTTTCAGAACTAGGCACCATCACATACAGAGTGCTTTCTGCGCGGTTTTATTTCATCCCACTAGTTACATCAAGATACATCAAGGACGACAAGATTCACATATCAAATTCACAGTCATATATCCTACAGACCACTACCACGTAGCAGCCCGTACCTGCTACCAAGTGCTGCGGCTCCCACACCTGCTGCAAGCACAAATGCCACAATTCCACCAAACTCTGGAATCACCATAAAACCAAACTCGGTCTCCAAACCCGTATTCCTTATATTCTCAAACCGAATTACAGTTGGTCCTGTCTGATCTTCTGCAAACTCGTATGGCTCAAAGTCGCCTCCTACCTGAGCTAAACCAGACACTCTGTGTATTTCCCGGTCGTTTTGCAAAATTACAAATGTATACTCTGAGTTGCGCATCGGCTCACCTGTTGCCCCGTTCCTTATTGTAAATACAAAGTTGGTCTTTTGCCCTGGTTCTATCTCTACTGGATCCCACGAGAGGTCCACCTGAAAGTCCTCACCTCTAGTAAATGCAGTAAGCGGAAACTTTACCTCATCACTTGCAGACAGTACAAATATTATAGAATCAGGTAGTGGTTCATCAGATTTTTGTTGATTCTTTATGAGTCTGAGGTGATCTTGTAATAATATGAAATGAACAAGCCTCTCATCATCAATTGTATAGTCATCAATCTGAACTGATGCCTTGAATAATTCCACTCCATTTGCACTACCTACATAGCTTGGATAGAGAAACTCTGCAAAATCTTTTGGAAAGCGCACCTCCTCATGAACCACCGGTACATGCGACATCCTCTTCTCACTCCAGTCAAAGGGTATCTCAAATGTGACTTGTTTTTTCTCTGGGTCGTATTCGAATCGTGTAGCACTATCAAAGTATGAGCGGAGTCCAAACTTTACATCATTCTCCTCAGAATCTTGTTCTATGAACTCCTCTACATCTACTAGTGTCAAATCTGCAAGATACGTATCAGTATTCACCACATTTTCAAGCTCATCAATTGTCTTTATTGCTATATCAAATGTGTACAGGCCGCCTGTTTCAAATATAGGTCCTGTAACTTCTAGTGGTGCAAGCCCATCACTATACCATGCATCAAATGGCCCATCTTGCACACCACTAAATTTAATTCCACCTTGAGCATATACTGTATCAATTCTCAAAATGCCATCTGGTGCAAAAAAGTGCTCCCGAAATATTACATCATCTGCACGAGATATACCCAAAAGATATGTGACATTTCTTGCAGTATTACCTGTTTCCTCATCAGTTGCAGTAACTGTAAGCTGTTTGCTACCCGGCATGTCAAAATACTCTGGAAGTTCTACTGATATGGTTATCTCCCTATTTTGTATAGTTATGGGCGGTGTTGTATCAATTCCAAACCCATGTCCATGTGCAATATCAGTAGGAATAACAACACCTGAAAGTAACATAACAAACAGCACAGAAAATACCATACCTGAAAGCATTGCAGGCATGCCGGACCTTGTTGTATGTAGCATCTCTAATCAGAACGCCTTGCTGCCATTAATTCCTTGACACGACTGATAAGTTCATCCATAGTGTTAGCCTCTAAAAGAGGTTGCAGGTCTTCAGGACGATTTGCCCCAAGAGCAGAAAGCGAGTAGATATAGTCAATTGTAGGCGTTTCAGTAGCCAAATAGTACTGCTCTAGAACACGATTCAGTGCAGATGGTTCGACTATTTTCGGGAGTGCTTGGGCTACAACCTTTTCTTTCCACATTGCAACTATTTCCTCCCATTTGTTAATCGGAACAGCCTCATCGATTTCAGGAATTAGGCTAACATGTGCCTGGATGTACATCTTTTGTCCCAAGCCTACCTTCTCGTGACGCTCAGATACATCCTGATGGCCCTCTGGCGTGTGCGGGTCATAATCTGGTGGCATATCAAATGCAGGTGGAATTATCTTGTCTATCTTGAACCTACCCCTCCCTACGATCTTTAGCTCGAGTCGCCCGTCAAGTCCCACATCCTTGCAGGACATTATCTTGGCAATAGTACCTACCTGTAGAGGCGCGTTCCAACCCTTGATTGAATTGTATACATCTATTAGACATACGCCAAACTGGCCGTCATTTATCATACAGTCATCTACTAATTGCTTGTACCTTGGCTCAATTACGCCAAACGGCATATCTTGGCGCGGAAAAAATACCAAATCTATTGGAAAGATTGGGATGATTCTCTTTTGATTTGGATGCGAATCATCTAGATTCATAGTATCTGGACTCGTAGTATCCGAGTCTGCAGTATCATTTCTTCCAAACAAACCAAATTTCAGTTAAAACCCATCCTCATTTAACAACAATCCGAGAAGCGCGGCACGTGTGTACTTTCCATACTCGGCCTGCGCAAAATATTTTGCATTCTTTGTAGAGTCAACGTCTGCTGATATCTCATCAATTCTTGGTAGCGGGTGCAAAATTATTGCATCCTCCTTCATTTTCTTTACCATATCTAAACCCACTACATAACTCCCCCTTACCTTAAGATATTCTTCCTCATCTGGAAAACGCTCCTTTTGTATTCTCGTTACATACAATACATCTACATCATCAATTATCTCCTCAATATCAGTAGATTCTGAAAAGGATAACCGTTTTTTTATCTCGTATGTAGAGTCTGAGCGTATTCGCAACGACTCTGGTGATATCAAGTGAACATCAACATCATAGTTTCCCAAACCATACAAAAGAGAGTAAACGGTTCTACCATACTTTAAATCCCCTGCAATTCCTATTTTGAGTCCGTCAATCTTTTTCTTCTCTTGTCGTATGGTGAACAAGTCCTGTATTGCCTGTGTCGGGTGCTCCTCAGTTCCGCTACCTCCATTAATCACAGGCTTTTCAGATGTCTCTGCTGCGAATCTGCTTGAACCATCAAGTGCGTGCCGGAGCACCAATACATCAGAGTACATTGACATCATTCGTACAGTATCTGCAAGACTCTCACCTTTTTGTGCAGATGATGATGCAGTGTTTGAAATTCCAAGTGAATTGCCACCTATTGATGCCATGGCAGATTCAAAGCTAAGACGAGTCCTAGTGCTTGGTTCATAAAATAGATACCCAAGTGTCCTACCCCGGCATATCTCTCGTCTTTCTACAGGGTCAAGTGCCATCATTTTCTTAGTGGCTGTAAATATATCCTCAAGTTGGCTCTTGTCCACATCCTTAATTGAGATTATATCCTTTTGGTAAAATCTGTTCATTCTTTGGTACAATGATGTGGCCTTGCTAAATAAACCATGACGATGAGGGGTAATTCTTCTCAAGTTTGAGGGTTTTAGTGTAATGTGAGACACCACCATACCATCATTGTGTGGTATGGCAAGATTTGGCAGTCAGTACCATATACTAAACCCATACTACAAATATGAAAAAATCCTGATAATTCCCAGCTTGTTAGGATGTATGGAAGTCTAGGCACATCTTGTAAAAGCTCTGAATTTGGAGTTGCGACAGACTGCCGCAGAAACGATAGCAGATGTGGTAGTAGAAATGGTAGTAGATGTGGTAGTAGAAATGGTAGTTGAGATGAGCAAAACACAATTAATAATATACGGGTTTACATCAACACACCTGATGGAACAATCTGACTTGCTAGTCCGGCGCATAAGAGAGGGTACGGTAATAGACCACATCGATGAGGGCAGAGGCCTTCAGGTGCTAGAAGCTATAGGAATAAACGGTCGGGACGGTAGCCTCATCACCATAGCACTGAATGTACCTAGCGGAAAGTTTAGGAAGAAAGACATCATAAAGGTAGAAAACAAATTCCTAAAGGATGATGACACAAACAAGCTTGCAGTCATTGCACCTAGAGCTACAATTAATATCATCAAGGGGTACAAGCTAGTCGAAAAGCGCAGAGCCGCACTGCCAAATGAAATAGACCGCATATTCCGATGCTCAAACCCCGACTGTATAACAAACAGTACAGAACACATCGAGTCTGTGATGGATGTAGTTGACAAAGAAGGATGTGTTCTCAGATGTAGATACTGTTCCAGAGTTTTAGATGTGAGTCAACTAGAATACAACTAACATATCTAGATAATTGCACGAAATTTTAACAAAAATACGATTATAATTCCACAATACAACTAACTGCACCATCAGTCCCCGCATCATACACATGTAATACACACCAGACATCATGTGATACATCAAACCATACATCAAATCAGACATCAAGACCCGCATGCGCAATTTACAGTAGCCGTACACGAATAACACTCCAGTGTAATGGACTTTGTTGCATAATTCTGTTTTCAGGCACAGAAAACATACCTGTAAAGACAGCCTCAGGCATGGTTATGCAACAGACTTGTGTAATGCCTATCTTTTAAAATACTTTGAATTTCCCTGCAAGGCCGTAAACACCACAAAGGCATCACACTAAAGATATCATACCAAAGGTATCATACCAGAAATATCATACTAAAGATATCAAAGGATTATAAAAAATACAAGACCCAAAAGGTCTCAAATATGAAAAATATATCAAACTATTGTCCCAAGATGATAAACATCATGACAATACCATATATGGCAATTGACTCTACCATACCGATAAAGATGAATACTTTGGACTGCAATGCTGGGTTTTCACTAATTACTGCCAAGCCTGCAGAGCCTACATATCCTAATCCAATTCCGGCACCACCGGCAGCTACACCAAATGCGATTCCGGCACCAAGTAATTTGGAGCCATCGCTCATGCCACCAGAACTTTCTTGGGCGTATGCAATATCAGTCACACCTGCAACAAGAAATGCCACTGCTGTTAATGACAGCGCTAAAACAAGAGGTCTCATGTGATTAAAGCCCTCATAACTCCATATTTAAATCATGACTCCTTTTTTCGGGTCAGATTTTTTCAAGTGCCTTTTTTTTAAAAGACTGTACATCATTATTAATCGCGTCCTTAAAGTTTTGACAGTCCGCACCAAGCTCTTTTTTTGATTCTTCAAGCATGTTTTTAAGATCTTGTTTTGCCATTACTTTCTACTCTCCATTGCAGCTTTGAGTTTTTTTAACTTTGCGAACTCTTCTCGTTCTTTCTCCTCTAGTGTTGCAAGAATGAATCGTATTCTTTGTTGATATTGTGGTATAATTACATTCTCTAGCGCATTGAGAAGTTTTTGCGTCTTTTCAAGTGCCTTTGCAAGGCTAAATATCGAATTTTCATACTCTGCTGCTTTGCATATCTTTGGGAGCAGTTCTTTGATTTGTTTGGCTGCTCTATCAATAGACGAGTTTGTATCTGCAAAGCCGTATGGCATTGACTTTGTATCCTTTTCAGTCACCTCTAGTGCGGGAATTTTTACATCTACAACTCTTCTAATATTTACATCAACTTCCATTACAGGTGGCGTTGATTCTGCAACCGAGTCCACTGTAACTGTACCTAGTGTAAGGTATGCTTCATTTACTGATTTGTATATGTCATCTAGAGGATCCCATATTCCACCCCTTGCCTTTGATGCTTCCTCTATCATTTCTTCAATGTTTTTTAGCAAGACTTTGCGCTTGTCATCAAGGATTTTTTGCACCATTGTAGCCACTTGGCTAGAGCGCTTGTACTTTAGCAGTTCTATTTTGGTTGCTGCAACATTTTGTCCAAACGACATTATATCATTCCTGATAGTACTGCTCTACGTATTTGTCTTTAATCTTGGTAAGCTCATTCTTTGGCAGTTGGGAGACGACTTTCCACAATACACTTAGTGTCTCATCAAGGGTTCTATTCTCATCAGTTGTTTGGCTGAGAAATTCCTTTTCAAATATATCACCCACACTCATATACTGTAAATCTATATCAGTTAGGCCGGCTTTGCCCACAATACCTGCTAGTGCTCTAACTTCTTGTGCCCTAGAGTATGCATCATAGTTTTGGTTTGATATCTCACCATGATCCTCTCTAGTGCGGTCCTTGCCTATTCCGTCTTTCATCAATCTACTCAGACTCATCAAAATGTTGACTGGCGGGTATATGCCCTGCCTAAACAAATCCCTGCCAAGCACTATCTGGCCTTCTGTGATGTATCCTGTAAGGTCTGGGATTGGATGTGTAATATCATCAGATGGCATTGATAATATGGGAACTTGGGTAACACTACCTTTTTTTCCATTTAATTTACCTGCACGCTCATATATTGTGGATAAATCAGTGTACAAATAACCCGGATAGCCCTTTCTTCCCGGTACTTCTTCTCTTGCAGCACTTATCTCCCTTAGGGCTTCGGCATAGTTTGTCATGTCAGTTAAAATCACCAGTACATGCATTCCAAGCTCAAATGCCAAATATTCTGCCACAGTAAGTGCTACACGTGGTGTGATGATTCTCTCAATTGCAGGATCATCTGCTAAATTCAAAAACAAGACACTTCTCTTGAGTGCACCAGATTCTTCAAGACTTCGCTTAAAGTATTCAGCCTCACTATACTGCACGCCAATTGCTGCAAAAACAACTGCAAACTCGTCTTGTGTTCCAATTACAGTTGCCTGTCTTGCAATTTGTGCTGCAAGAAGATTGTGTGACATTCCGGAACCTGAAAATATCGGTAGCTTTTGTCCTCTTACAAGTGTAATCATGCCATCAATTACTGACACGCCAGTCTGAATAAAGTCCTTGGGATATTCACGTTGCTCTGGATTCATCGGCTCGCCGTTTATGTCTATAAATTTGTCTGCTATTGGGTCGGGCAGTCCATCTTTTGGTCTGCCTAGTCCATCAAAGACTCTACCTAGCACTTCTTTTGATACTGGCATCTCCATGACTTTACCTACAAACTTTGCATTAGTTCCAGATACAGATAGCCCGGTAGTTCCCTCAAAGACCTGAACTATTGCCTTGCCATTTCCTACCTCTAGAACTTTGCCTAGTCTGTGCTCGCCATCATTTGTCTCAACTTCTACTAGCTCATCAAATGCGGCATTATCAACATCATCAACTATAACTAGCGGTCCTTTAATTTCTGCAATCTTACTATACTGTACTCCGCCGCCAGTCAATTTGTAACCTTTACTCCTGTAATTGATTTGAATTGTTCTTGCATGGTATTATCTAGCTCATCAAGCTTTGCAAGTTCGTCATCTTTGATATCCATTCTTGCCTTTAGTAGGGAACCAATTATAGACATTGCTCGTATATCAGGTAGTGTTGCACCTTCTTTGAGTGCTTGCTGTCCTCTGTGATAAAATTGAACCAATAACTTTAACAGTCTATACTGTTTCTCAGGGCTACAATACGTATCAACATCATCAAATGAATTTTGTTGCAATAGGCCAATCTTTGCCATCCTTGCAACCTCTAGGATTAGTTTTTCCTCATCTGGTAGTGCTTCTGGTCCCAAAAGCCGAACTATCTCTTTTAGAGTGTCTTCTCTTTGCAAAACACCATAGGCTTCACTTCGCAGATTCAGCCAGTCATCACTAATATTCTCGCCCCACCACTTTGCTATATCTCCAAGATAGCCTGAATAGCTGTTCATCCAGTTAATTGACGGATAATGCCTAGAGTATGCAAGCTTTGCATCAAGTGCCCAAAATGTCTTGATAAATCTCATTGTATGTGTTGTTACAGGTTCTGTAAAGTCCCCGCCTGATGGGGATACTGCACCTACAAGTGTGACTGAGCCATCTCTATCTGGGCTTCCCATAGCCCTTACCCTGCCTGCGCGCTCATAAAATTCTGCCAGACGTGATGCCAAATATGATGGATAGCCTTCTTCAGCAGGCATTTCTTCAAGCCTTCCGCTCATCTCTCTGAGGGCTTCGGCCCATCTACTTGTAGAGTCTGCAACAAGTACTACATCTTTGCCCATATCTCTATAATATTCTGCAATCGTAACACCTGTGTAAATGCTTGCCTCTCTTGCAGCTACTGGCATGTTACTTGTATTTGCTACAAGGACTGTTCGGTCCATGAGTGGCTTTCCGCTTCTAGGGTCCTTCAAATGTGGAAACTCGATGAGAACTTCGGTCATTTCATTTCCCCTCTCACCACATCCAATATACACAACAACTTGTGAGTCAGCCCACTTTGCAATCTGGTGTAATGTTACTGTCTTGCCTGTTCCAAAAGCACCAGGAATCGAGCCCGTGCCGCCCTTTGCAATGGGAAAGAATGTATCAATGACACGTTGCCCGGTAAGAAGTGGAATTGTCGGGTCATAACGTGTATTGTATGGTCGTGGTTTTCGTACAGGCCACTTGTGATACATCTTGATTGGGATTGTATTACCGTCTTTTTCAGAGGTGGCAATTTCAGTCTCCAAGTCATAATCACCTTCAGATACGATATTTGTGATCTTTCCTCCCGGATGGTCTGGAGGAATCATTATAGAGTGTTCAATTAAATCAGTTTCCTGAACCGTACCAATTACATTTCCTGGCATGACCTCATCCCCTGCACTAGCAGTAGGGACAAAGTGATACTTTTTTGTCATATCAACTGGCGTGGTAGTTATGCCTCTTCCAATATAAGAGCCAGAAGCTTTTGAGAGTTCCTTTAGTGGTCGCTGGATTCCATCGTATAGCTGCCCTATAATTCCTGGACCCAATAGTACACTAAGTGGATTTCCTGTTCCAATTACAGGCTCGCCGGGCTTTAGACCACTTGTTGATTCATACACTTGGATAAAAGCTACATCACCAGTCAGTCGAATTACCTCGCCGACTAGTTTAGAGTCACCAACCACGACAGTCTCATACATTTTCGCATCAGACATGCCATCTGCCCTGACAGCAGGACCGCTAATCCAAACTATTCTACCCTGAGCAGCCATCTAGTTACCAACTCCGAACATGGATGCAATTTCCTTCCTTATTAAAGGCTTCAAACGTTCTATTCTAGCATCAATTGTATTATCAAACTTCATAGTACCATCTTTGGATTTTGCCACTACACCACCTATACAATCAATCACATCAGCAGACAACTCAGCACCAGAAAATTGAGATAATTGCGACTGTACTGCATCTCTATCCTTAGAGTTTGTAGATATTATCACCTCAGTAGTGCCTAAAATATTAGTTGACTCTTCTATCATGGTTTTAATCAAATTTTCATAGTTACCAGACCTGGCAGTATTTGTTATTTTTTCTAGTGCCTTTTCAAAGACATCATCTACTGCCTGTTCCAGTGATATGAGTTGCTCGTTTCTTGCGCCAAGATCAGAGCTGCCTATGATTTGTTTTTTTATCTTGTCTGCTTCCTTTTTGCCATCAGTTATGAGCTTGTCATATTCCTGCTCTAATATGGATAGTGAATCATCAATGGTACGCATAGATTCAGAACATGAATCATCAAGACCTGATAGTATCCTATCTGTAGTCTTGGCAAGGATTTTATCAATGGCCTGTTCTAGCTGTGAATTAGAGCCCAATACCTGCCGTCAAATAATAATAGATTTTAATGTTTGGAAAGAACCACAGATATGAACCGCAACATTCCACCAAACTTAGAAAGATATTAAACTGTAATGCCTAACGTTGGAAGTGTGACAGTTGCCGAGCTTTTAATGGGAAGCGTAATACTGCCAAGGCCAGACTCCCCAAAGGTAGTATCCCGGCTTACCGAATTTGAGTGGTTTCATAAAGTTGATCAGGAAAACGAGACTGTAACCCCAGAGATAGACGATTTGCTCCTCAGGGCGCAAAAATCACACCAATATGTAGAGGAGATAATCAAGGGATTGAACATTCCACTGCGAGTAGGCATTATGGAGATATTATTCAAAGGTACGGTCTTTAAGAAAAAAAACTATGAACTTGATGAAATTGAGGGCATGATTGCAAATTTAGAGAATGTGCCAGATGTGGTAAAAAAAGCAGCCAAATTACTAGAGGAAAAGGCCGAAATTAGCCACATGCTTGAAGAGTTTACATCCCTTAAAGATATGCTACAAGCTGCAAACAAACTCAGTATAGATTTAGGAGGCTTTGGACCAATGAAGCACTTTTACTCAAACCTGTTTGTGATAAATTCAGCAGACTATGAAGAGGTCAAACGCTCACTAGATGTACCCACATTCAAGTATGATTTGGAATCCAAGGAAAAGTCAGCTCTAGTTGTAATTTCTAGCTCTGAAGAGTCTGAAAAGATTCTCAAAATTATGCGAACTTTAAACTCAAACCCATTTAGCATACCTAAAGAGTTTCCTCAAATCCCAAGTGAGGCATACACCCTTGCAGTCTCAAAAATAAAAGAGTTAGAGGTAAAGCAAAAAAGCATATCAAAAGAGCTTGCAGGAATTACAAAAAAAATCCGTGGCCAAATACTATCAATACATGAAAATGCGTTTGTGGCAAAAGAAGTTCTAGAGACGCTTAGAAAGCCCGGAGGTACAAAAAACTTTGCAGTAATACAGGGGTATATACCAAAAAAGATGGAAAAAAAATTCAAACAGGTAACAAATCAGTGGACTACCATAACAGAAGAGGTAAGCAAAGACTCTGAAATTCCAGTATATCTTGATAACCCAAGATGGGTTAGAACATTTGAAGTCATTACAGATAGCCAGGGGATTCCCAAAAAAGGCGAGTTTGATCCCACTTGGATGATATCACTCATGTGGCCTATATTTTATGGATTGATGTTTGCAGATGTAGGACATGGTTTGGGACTCATGGCATTAGGTCTCTTGTTCAAATTCAAAGGTCAAGGAAATACATCAAGATGGGGCATGCTACTTGCAATATCAGGAGCAGCTGGTGCAATTGCAGGTGTATTTCAAGGAGAGATATTTGGATTCCATCTAGATCACTTTGCAGGCTTTGAGGTGTTATTGCATGAAGGTGGGCCACTACATGCCATATCATGGCTGGTAGGTGCTATTACTGTAGCCGAGCTTACATTTGAGCAAGTGATACTAATTCTCAAGGTATCCATATTCTTGGGTGTCATTCACCTAGGCTGGGCATTTCTACTCCGCATATACAGCTATTACAAATCTGGTGATAGAGAC
This sequence comes from Nitrososphaerota archaeon, assembly GCA_026712925.1. Lineage (GTDB taxonomy): Archaea > Thermoproteota > Nitrososphaeria > Nitrososphaerales > Nitrosopumilaceae > JAPOPJ01. The sequence goes on along the minus strand of JAPOPJ010000192.1, from coordinate 2,958 downwards.
ATGATGGTCTTTGAGGCCATTCCCAACTTGTTCATGTGGCTTGGTGTCTTTGGTGTCATGATGGGGGCAATCGGCTCTGGATATGATGTAATGAATATGTATTCCAGAATACATACAGAAGCTGTTCCATGGGTTACCGTACTGCTTGGCGATTGGGCAGTAGTGTGGATTGTAGTGAGAATATCAATAGTTGTAGTAATTGTATCAATGATTTTGATGATTATAGGGGGCATAAAGCACAACAAGAAACATCCAGAGGCAGGTGGAGATATGATGAGTGTAGTGATAGAGGTATTACTTGGAAAGACAATCGAGTGTTTGGCACATACCATAAGCTATGCACGAATAGGAATCATGTTGCTGGTTCATGCTGCTTTACTTCTTACAGTAAATCAGGCATACAAATCAATGGGCGGACTTGACTCACCTTCTGCACTGGTTTTAATTGTAGGTGGACAGCTTGGAATCATGATGATTGAGGGGCTTATCGTGTATATCCAATCACTCAGGCTTCATCTGTATGAGTTCTTTACAAAGTGGTATAGTGGCGGGGCGCAACCCTTCAGGCAGTTGGTTCCTGAAAGAGTCTACAATACCATAACTTGGAAGAAAAAGTAAATTTACCACATCGCTGTAAGAAAAGTTTTGGTGCAGGAAAAAATATTGTGATAAAACACATTTAATCACACACCCACATGTAACTTTACATCACACTACATGAATAGACAAATTCAAAAAACATGGTTAGTAATTCATAATCTTTGCATTAAAAATTTGAAGATACAGATGAGTACATCATACTGCCAATATAGTTTGAAGCACTAAATTCGTAGAATTTTGCATGTCAATAATTTGCATGGCAATGATTTGCAGATGAGAACAGCCCATATTACAGGCACTAAACTAGAGTGAATTAAATCGCACAGATGATATCATACTTGCAAAATTTCAATCCAATACATCTAGGATTTTGATTCTTAACGATTAATACCAAGTGAAACATACAGTTTAACATGTCAAAAGAGTTTGCCATTACGCTTGTTCCGGCATTAATTATGCTCGGATTTGCCATCTTTGGTGCAATGCACATAGCATCACAATAGATGTGGAATCCATATATAGAATCTAGATTTGGAATCTAGTCATACCTCGACTGGAAGATTCATGTTCCCCCATTCACCCCAAGACCCCAGATACACACTCACATCAGTATAACCTAGCTTTTTTAGTGCCAGAAACGTGTTGGCTGCTCTGTATGCACCTTGGCAATATGTGATGATTTTAGCATCTAGAGATATATCATACAACTGTGAGAGTTCCTCATTACTTTTGAATGTGCCATCTGGTTTTAGATTTAGACTCCAGTTGATGTTTATTGCGTTTGGTATGTGGCCAGACCTTGCCGCGCGTACCATACTTCCATCATATTCTTCAGGTGAGCGCGCATCAATTATTTTAGCAGAGTCTAAATTCTCCCGGATATATTCAAAGCCTGAAATCATGCTAGTATCAGGATTACCTGAAAACTCTGAGGGCTCAAAGCCCCTAGATGCAGTCTCTAGTGGCATGCCGTCTTTTACCCACTTTGTAATTCCTCCATCAAGCATCATGACATTACTATGTGAGAGATACATCAACATCCAGACTCCACGAGCTGCAAGCATTCCAGATATAGAATCATAAAATATTACTTTCTTTCCTGGTGCCACACCTAGAAAGGACATCAATGCAGATGCTTGAGAGTTAAATCCCTCAATACCATGTATGGTAGTATCAATCCAGTGAAATGCAAACAGGTCCATGTGTACAGCACCAGGAATGTGGCCTTTTGAGTACTCTTGAAATGAACGGGCATCAGCCAATATTACATCAGGATCATCTAGAATTGATGCTAGTTTATCAACAGAGATTAGCATAATTCTCGTGTCACATTCTAATCTAAATTGATTTGGAATTTGTGAGTTTGTTGCATAATTCTGGCAATTCATACTTTTGCTACTAGACCTGTCATAGGTAATAGTAAATTCTACAAAAACCATTCTATAATATCAACTTTGTACAAATATCCCATTTATGCAACAAACTCGTACAATGAAAGAATTTTTTAAACGATAGTTGGATTCAAGATACATGCCTGCTTAAAGCAATCCACACACAAATGACCAATCACTTGAGGATTAACAGATTGTTTAAAAGGAAAGAAATTTGCGATGAATGACTAATGATGTTATGGCTTTTGGATGCTTGGAGGCTGTCCTTGAAAAACAACTTTCTGAATTTGCTTTACAAATGCTTTGCCAAATTGGTTTTCAATGATCTTTACCGAATTTGGCAATGAAAGGGTGAGAGTAGTTGCATGATAAACAGACAGAATTAAATCTTGAAATTCTTGATCCTCTTCTAGATTTTCAATGACCAATCCTCGCTTTTTTGCCTCAACCCTATCAATATGACGAGAATGCGTCTTGAAACCCCGATGATTTGAGAGATATTTTGCCAAACTTTTTGATCGTTTTTTGAGTCTCGTTTGTTTGCAAACATGTACTTTGATAGCCACACTGAAACTAGTTCTTCGGATAGCTTTATTGCATTGTCACACTGAGTTATCAACGCAGGTCCATATTGCTCAAGAATTGGAAACCATGAATTAAGTTGCTCTGATGTTTGGCACTCTTTTTGTGCCATTCGAAATTGATCAATAATAGCTTGTGCAGGGACAGATGTCGCACCTAATTTGGTTTGCAGAATCATCTGTGGATCGATTGGTCCAATAAACGAATGTTTTCCCATGACAATACTGTTTGCTGAACAAGCTAACATGGTAGCTGCTGACATTGCGGCATGAGGAATAATTACTCGTATATCTTCAAATTTTGATCTAATATAGGCGACTAGTGCTTCAGTTGCAGTTGGGGATCCGCCGGGGCTGTGAATAATTAGATCAAGTTTATCACCTTT
>JAPOPJ010000188.1 GCA_026712925.1 Nitrososphaerota archaeon | reverse complement strand
TTTTAGCTTTGGAATTGTTGAGTGTTCAATTCCCTTTGATTGTGCCTCAATAGCAAGGCTAATTGCTTTTGTAAAGTTAGGGTCCTCTTCAAATAACTCTCTTACTCCAGCTCCTTTTTTGACCTTTGCTCTCTCGCAGTATTTTAAGAAAGTAGTAATTCCATGTGCTTCTAGTATGTTTAATGCATAATGGATTCTAATTGCAGTGAATAATGGTTTTGCTGATCTCCTGTCTTGATTCAGCACCAACTGACGTACTTTGAGTAGCGCAGAAAGTGACTGATTACCTCCAAGTCTTACTCCGTTGTTTTTTAGTGTATCATAGCGCTGGTCTAGTGCGCCTTTTAGCAGCTTTTGGATTGTCTTCATTTCCGGTGATAGCTCTACTCGTATCCATTCTGTATCTGTCTGCTGAATGTATGGCATTACATCAGGACTGTCTTCTCTGCGCTCTGCTACACTCTTGATTCTCAGTCTAGTGAGTATCTCAGTTGCCTTTGCCTTTTCGCTAGGCAGTGTAGCCGTCATGCCAAGAATCCTAGTATCTATATTCTCAAAACGTTGTGCTATACCAGAGTATGCATAGTCTCCTACAGTTCTGTGTACTTCATCAAAAATTAGCAAACTAAATTGCGATGGAGATACAATCTGTCTGTCAAGGTCATTTTTTGTAATTTCTGGGGTTGCACATACTACACTATTATTCCACAGACGCTTTCGCTTTTGGATGGCATCCTCACCCGTGGCTAGCGCAATATCCTCAATTGTAAGGTTTTTCATGAGAAAGTCATAATGCTGATTCACTAAGACCCTTGTAGGTGCAAGAAACAAAATACCGCCTCTACCATCTGCCAAAAACTCGGCAATCACATGTAGAGCGACTGTTGTTTTTCCAAGGCCGGTAGGTAATACTACTATGCAATTCTCAGTAATTGCTTGGGATGCAAGATTCACTTGATAATCTCTTATCTCAATTGAATCCTTTTTGATGTACTTTTTATCTACATAATTCATGATACCTTCTGTACACATGTGACTTTTTGTTGATTTTATGCTTTCGCATGACTCAATATTGTCTATTGCTCAGCTGTCATTAAACTCTCATAATATCATCAGACATGCCTGTGTGTGATATGCTGGATGTAATGCTGATAAAATAATGATGTACATCATAGTGTGGAAATATAATGGTGGGAATCACAATATTCCTATTAGTTTGGCATAGAGAGTGATGGAGTCTGAGTTTTCAGACACTACATATCCAGACATTATGGGAATAATAGCTGTACTGGCAGACCCACCTAAACCAAGCACCATATCTGGAATCATATTTTCAGATACAGGCAATAATGGCACTTATGATACAGATGAATCAGGCATGCCAGATATTACCATACCCATAGATGCACTGAAAATCTTTATCAATTAAAACAAAATAGTTAGAATGCTTCAGAAAAGCTTTACAAGTTACAAAAAACCCTCTATAACAGTGCAATTTTAAGCACAGTAGTGAAAACTGAAGAATTATGAATGCATAAATATTAATATTGTAAGAAAACTCATAATGAGTTTTAGTAATATGACTGAAAGTTCAGGTACCAAAACCGTAGAATTTTTTAGCCAGATTGAATGTGTTTTCAAATTACAACAACAATTAGAAGATCATAAAAGAAAATGGTCAATTTTTAAAAACGGGTATTATTTTGACATGGCTATTGGTGTGGCAACACTAATTCTGAAGAATGCGCAATTTAATGTTGAAAGTATTAAAGTTGATGGAAAGTCGCTTCCAAATGCTACTATTCAATTTACATCAAAGAATAGTTTCCAATTTAAACTAGTTCAATTAGAACAAGAAAAAACTTCTCAGAAACCAGAAGCATCCTTTACTGAAGTGCTTCCTCGTATGTCAAAATTAATAGAAAACATACTTTGCATCACTGATGATACTACTAAGACACCTGAGAAAAGTAAAGATCAGGTGATGGATTACATGATGGATTTAGTTGCTTTTGCTCGTGAAAAGAATCTAGTGGATTTTGATAAATTTAAACCTAAGATAGGAAGTTGGCAACATACTAGACTAATTAAAAGTTTGGATGCTATTACTTAGTTATTTACATAGAATTGATTGCAGTAATATCTGACACAAATGTATTGATAAAATCTACTTTTAATGACATCTATGATGGGATACACATACACGACCAATTTTATGCTGAATCATCTCAACTATTAGATAAAATTAAAGATAAAAAGACATCTAGTGTAAGTGGCGGACTTTTACCAACAGTGAAAAAAGAATATCGGTATAACCTTTTGGAATCAGTATCCTGGGATTTAGATACAGTAGCAGGAAG
>JAPOPJ010000286.1 GCA_026712925.1 Nitrososphaerota archaeon | reverse complement strand
TTACAGAAGATGAGATAGGCCTTGGACTAGTGGCTCCGACTGCAGCTGCTAACCTGATGGGGGATCTAGGTGCAATTCTAATCTTGACAATAATATTTACAGCAGTCACGGCTGCTGGCTCGTCTCAGCTAGTCAGTGTATCATCACTATTCACGTATGATGTGTTCCGGACATATCTCAAGCCGTCTGCTACTGGCAGGGAGCTTATCAGAATATCAAGATTCACAATTCTGATATTTGGAGTAGGTATGGGAATACTAGCATCCATTCTGTTCCAGTTTGGTGTGAGCTTGCAGTATGTATATCTCATGATGGGCATATTGCTAGGCTCTGCTGTTGCTCCTATATCTCTTGGAATTTTGTGGAACAAGACAAATAGGCATGCTGCTACTACTGCTGCAATAGCAGGTCTAGTCTGTGGTGTTGTAGGTTGGATAGTCTCTGCAAACTTTATGTTCGGTGAGGTATCAATTACATCCACCGGAAATACCATCGTCCTTCTGATGGGAAACATCATATCTATAGCTGTAAGTCTAGCAATTACTGTCATTGGTAGTCTGCTTTTTCCAGAAAGGTTTGACTTTCGCGCTCTAAGACAAAAGATACTGCTAGTTGATGATAAGGTTCGTTCCATGATAAAACACGATACTGATGAAAAGGTGCTCAAAAAGGCATCAACGTTTTGCAAGAGAGTAGGCTTTGGAGTTGCAGTATTTTTAGTTGGCGTATGGCCTGCGGCATTTTATGCCACTGGATATGTCTTTTCAGTAGAATCATTTACTGCGTGGATTGGTCTTGCAATAGTTTGGGCATTTGGAGCCGCAGGTGTTGTGATGCTTTTACCAATACTAGAAGCTAGAAACAGCATCCGAGAGATACTTGCCAAACTCCACACTCCAAGGTATGATGATGCCATAATGCCTGACACTCCGGCAGATGCTACTGTAATGAAGATACTCGTACCTGTTGATGGTTCAGTAATGTCCCTCAAGGCACTAAACAATGCCATCTATTTGTTCAGAGGTGCTGCTAGAGTAAAGATATACCTGCTACATGTGATAGAGTGGCCTGATGAATATGAGGAGAACATGGATGAAAAGCTAAGCTCTCAGATGCTCGAGGAAGGCAGGATAATACTACGGAGTGTAGTTGTACCGCAGCAGATAAACGACTATGGCCGTATTGTAAAGCTTGGAAATCCGCCTGCCAAAATAGTCGAGATGGCAGACAAGCTTGAAGTGGATATGATTGCAATGGGACAAAAAGGACTAGGTGCATCGGAGGATGATATCGGTCACGTAACACGCCGTGTATTAAAGACTGCCACAAAACCGGTAATCTTGTTAAACTAGAACGGACTAACTTTTTCTTATTTCTGGAGTTATGTGTCCTGTGCATATCTCTCTTACATGTCTGAGAATATTCATCACTATATCTTTTGTCTGTGTAGTATCATTCCCAATAATTCTTGCAAGTATCCCGCCACCCATCATAGTACTTGCACCGCCTGATGCACCGCTTGACTTTATTGCATTTTTGATTTTTTCATGTAATGGTGTAATGTTTTCCTCTTTTGTCACTACATATACAGAGCCTATCGTACTATCTTCCCCCATAATGCCAAATGATTCGAGGTCATATC
>JAPOPJ010000185.1 GCA_026712925.1 Nitrososphaerota archaeon | reverse complement strand
TAAGTACGCTGTGTATTTGTTAATACCGTTTGAGTGGTACTCAAAGCTTATGATATCCCAAAAATAGTTCGCATTAAGATTTTTCATGCATATCTGCCCCCATCTCTTCCTCACTTATGCCTTTTGGAGGTTGCTTGCGCACAAATGCCTGCACAGGAGTCTCTATTTCATCTTCAAGTACCATGTGTTCTAGATTGTTGTACCATTCAACCAAGACTAGAGCATTGAAGATCTGGATTGTCCAGTGTATAAAGAAGAGATTTTGGACACCAGAATGACTAACATTATTTCTCCTGTTGGGCATGTTGGGTGTTTATCAAATGTATTAAATTTGAGGAGAATTAGTCATGCCAGTCAAGTTATTAGTCCCAAGGGTATCTTTCATACCAGTGATAGTGCGTGGCCCTTGCAGGAATAGAACTCAGATATCTGGTAAATAGGATTTCAGAGGATGTACAGGACTATTACGTGAGTAATATATACGGCATATCAAGGGACAGCATACTATTCAAGCTCCATCATACTGAAAAAGACGACATCTTTATGATGATCTCCACGTCTGGAATATGGCTTACCGGGGTAAAGATTGACCAGATTGAGCCAAACAGACTCCAAAAGAGACTGCGCAATGATCTCCTCAGACTGCGGCTAAAAAAAATAGAACAAGTAGGAGCAGAGAGAATCGCATACCTCACATTTGCAGGATTTGGCAAAGAGTTTGTCATGGTAGGGGAGTTTTTCGGGGATGGAAACATAATACTATGTAATGAAGAGATGAAAATACTAGCATTACAGCACTCAATTGATGTGCGGCACAGAAAGCTCGGTGTAGGCACAAAGTACATGCCGCCTCCAAAAAACGGAATGGATGCGTTTGACATTTCAGATGAGAGTTTTGCAGATTTGGCAAGAACAGACCTTGCTGCCGGGAAGTGGTTTGGTAGAACATTTGGACTACCTAAAAAATACGTTGAAGGTGTGTTTAGATTGGCAGGTGCTAACTCAAAGACAGCAGGTAGTAGTCTTTCAGAAAAAGAGATACAAAGCATCTACAGTACTGCAAAAAAAATCATAGCTGATGTTGCAGAAGGAAGACATGAAACTACAATCATACGAGGTGAAAAGACAGAGGTGATTCCAGTTAATTTGGGGGATGTAGATGAAGAGAAATCAACTGCTAGCAGCTTTATGGAGGGACTTGATTCAGTATTCACAGAGGGATTAGTTTCTAGAGGAAAGTCAATGCAGTCAAGTGGATCAGAGAAAAAAATTACAGAGTTAGAAAACCAACTATCAGAGCAGGAAAGGGCAATAAGTACAGTCAAGGAAAGATCAACAGAGATAACCAAGGTTGCAAATTCTATTTACCAAATGATCTCAGGTGGCATATCATCAATAGAGGATGTATCAGCACAAAAGATACTAGAATCATGTAATGCAAAAATAATAACAGAAAAGGGCAAATTACTGGTATCGGTAAGTGATCAAAAGATTCAGATTAATTCTCAAGCTCCACTCCACTCAATTGCATCAGTACTATTTGATGAGGCAAAGAAACAATCTGGAGCTACTAGTTCTATTCAAATAGCGATGGAAAAGACAAAGCACTCACTAGATATTGCAAAGAGTAAAGCTCAGTCAGGTCCTACTATAGGTGTATCAGAGATAAGAAAGAAGAATTGGTATGAGAGGTATAGATGGTTTTTTACTACAGATGGTATGCTTGCAATAGGCGGACGGGATGCAGCTTCAAACTCTGCTGTAGTACGCAAGCATCTTGGAAAAAATGATAGAATATTTCACGGTGAAATATTTGGCTCGCCATTTTTCATACTAAAAAACTGCCAAGATGTCCCTGCATCAAGCATGAATGAGGTGGCAAATGCCACAGTCTGCTTTAGTCGAGCTTGGAGAGAAGGAATGTACGGACTCAGTGCTTACTGGGTAAATCCTGAGCAGGTAAAAAAATCGGCACCAAGCGGACAGTTTCTCCCAAAGGGATCATTTACCATAGAAGGACAGCGCAATTATGTCAAGATATCATCGCTCAAATTAGCAGTGGGAATAACCATACAGAATGATGGGCATGCCTTAACATGCGGTCCGCCTGATACAATCAAAAAAAATTCCATATGCTATGCCATAATAGAGCCGCAAGGATCAGAAATGGCAGATGTTGCAAAAAAAATTAGACTGGAATTTTTAAAACTCAAAGAGGATATTACAAAAAAGATAAGCATAGATGAGTTTGTCAGGGCTCTTCCTGCAGGACAGAGTCAGATAAGTGATGTAGGTTTGGGAGATGTGCACATCCCCGAACAGCAGGATTTTTGAGATGATATCTATCTGGGAATCATATAGTGGTGTGTGTTAGGATTATACACGCTGGCAGTTCGTGGTATCTATGGCACCTATAGTGATATCTATGTGCTATCTATGCAAGACGCACCATACTATATGATATGACATGTTTTGGTTATGGGTATGGTTTTTGTACTAGTTTATTTTAAGAGCATCATGACAATATGGAATCCGTTTCTGAAAAAGGAACAAGATACAGTACTAGATGTACTCACATGGGCAGTCAATAACTGCCAAGACGAGATGGGAAACATTG
>JAPOPJ010000180.1 GCA_026712925.1 Nitrososphaerota archaeon | reverse complement strand
GTAGTAGGCTTTGCCTGTCCTGCAGCATCACCTATAGTTACAACTCTACCATCTACAAACTTTTCAATCGGGCCTTTAATCCAGATTGGGGCATATATCTTTCTAATGATACAATGATCACTCATCGTACCAAGGAATTGATTCAGGGTATATGCGGCATTTATTCCCCTACCAGCAAGCCCAACTTTGCCCCGTCCATGACTAGACGGTATTACCCATGCAAAGAATCCAGGAAATTTTTCCGCATCAAGATAAACACTTACTCTATCCTTTCTTATCCAGTCTGCATATATCTCATATTGCGCTGACTGTAAAATACCAGTCCGGTCTTTTTGTATTAGTGATGATATTCCCCGGGCATCAACAAACATTTTGCATTTTATCTCATCTTTGTCAGTCCGTATTCCCTCAGGAATTAATTCCCTAAAGCTTGTCCCCACATTAATTGTAGCATCTCTTTTTTGTGCCTGATATGCAATCTGCTTGTCAAGCTCTCTACGATTCACCTCTAGCACCTTTTGCTTTTTAGAATTTATGACAAAACTAGCCCCGTCAGGTGAAAAGACCTGCGCTGATTCAATGGTGTGATCAAGTGTTTTTTGGAGTGGGATTATACCTAGTGTATCTAATCCAGATGAGCTTACAAGTCCGCCACAGTGCTCTGGTGTTCCAATCTCATAATCTTCCTCTATTACAAGCACACTATGATGTGTGGCAATCTCTCTTGCACATAGTAGCCCTGCTACACTACCACCTGCCACCACTACATCATAATACATAGATTGTCTTTTTCCATCAATTATTTAATTCAAAAGTTTTTCAGTCAGGATATCATACCCTATACATGGAAGAAATCAAGCAGGTAATTGCAGTACGGACTGATCTTGGCATGGGTAAAGGAAAGATCGCAGCCCAAGTAGGCCATGCATGTGTCTTAGGGGCAGAATATACAAGAAAGGTACATCCTGAGTGGTACTCCCAATGGTGGCCAGATCAGAAAAAAGTAGCTGTAAAAGTGCCCGGGATCAAGGAACTTCAAGATGTAAAGAGACATGCTATTGAGATAGGTTTACCATATTCTGTAGTCGTAGATGCAGGACATACGCAACTAGCCCCTGGCACTACTACATGTATTTCAGTAGGACCTGCGCCTGAAAACATGATAAACAAGGTTACAGGCATGCTAAAGCTGCTATAATACGTGGAATGAGATATAATGTAGAGTATATTTTTTTAATTCATGAAGAAGATGGGGCTGGTTGTTGCCATATTTTTCGGTGCCATACTACTCACATCTACTGTAGTTATTGCACTACCCGGACTCATGAAGCCGCTTAGCAATGATCCCAACATAACATTCACTGGAACCCCGGCAGATAATTATCCTGATGATCAGAGGCCACAGTATTGTGGGACTGGTGATGCCAAATCCACCACATATGTAAAAGAATACAAGATACCCACTGAATGTACAAACCCACTTGCAATCACTACAGATTATGATGGGAATGTCTGGTTTGCACAATCAAATACTGGAAATATTGTAAAGTTTGATCCCATTACAGAGTCATTTACCGAGTTTGAAAATCCAGCGTGGCCAGATGGTGGACGCTCTATGATGTGGGGTATGGACTATTCCCCAGATGGCTCAATTTGGTACACC
>JAPOPJ010000160.1 GCA_026712925.1 Nitrososphaerota archaeon | reverse complement strand
GTGGTCCATGCAGACCAGCATGCCTTCTGCGCGCAGTCTCGTATATTGCCTTCATTCTTGTATCGAATCGTATTGCTGTATTTGCAGCCTCAGACATGGCCCATCTGACACGTTTGTTAATGTCCATGTGTTTTATCTTGCCAGAGTATGTTTTATCTCCTGACTATACCATCACTGGGTATGATCCTGCCCATGATATCATTTGTTTGGCTTTTGCAAATCTCTTAACATCTGCAATCTCTACTGCAAGAAGCAGTGAAATGTATGGTCCAATTCCAGTCATACTGGCTAACAATTTTGCATCTTCGTTTTGTGCTGATTCATCTGCAAGTTGATTATCCATGTCTTCAATTTCTGCTGTAAGGTTTGCAATTATGCGTGCATATCGTTGTAATGCCATTTCATCCTCTATTGGATCTAACTTGGCTGCAAACAATTGTGCCAATGCCTTTTTTGAATACATTGATGTTGAATTTATCTCTAGGTCATGTCTGTCAAGCAGACTGTGAACGCGGTTTATGTTGCGCGTCCTATCCTGAATTAAATTGCTTCTTTGCCCTACCAATGTACGCAGTACACGAATCTTTTTTCTTGGAACGTAGCATTCTGGTATGAAATCCATTCTCACTATGTTTGCTATCTTTTCTGCATCAATCTTGTCTGTCTTTTTTCCAGTCTTTGCAATTAATGCCATCTTGTACGTGTTTGCAAGAAATATCGTTATTCCTGCTTTCTCAAATGCATCATATGTGAAATTCCACATGTTGTCAGTAGTTTCACATGCTGCACGGATATCTTTTCCATATTTGGCTTTTAGTTGTTTTGCAACTTCGTCTACAATGCTTGGTTTGTTGATGTATTGGTTTCTCTCTAGTACTTTGCCTCTACTATCTACTACGCAGTAGTCAAATTTCCTCTTTCCCATATCAATTCCTATGCTCACTCTCATCCTTTCTCTCACCTCCTTTCGGATCTTTGATGGATTGTAAGGTGCTCGCATCTATTAGGGCGCGAAGCCCAATTACACAGCAGCTCGGTTTGTCCCACTCAAAATATAGATCGTTTCGATCAATAGCCCTAAGGGATCGTTCCATCGGGATAACTACGGAAGGGTGGTTTACATGTGTTCAAAATAGCAAAAACTCCGAATTTGGTCAAGAACCCATGTAGATAGCACATGAACTGTATTACGTGTATGATACCACACACATGCCAATATTTAGAATTTTATGGTCAGGAGAAGCATGCCAGATTTAACTAGATGGTTTGTAGCAGTGCTATTCTTTTTCTCACTTTTTGTATAATAGATTAATTGCCCTACTACCAGAAGCAACCGCTGTCCCACCTACAATAATACCCAAAACAGCTTCAGTATATGCCTCAGGCCATGGATGAACAACAAAATATGTCAGTATTGCGGTTGCCATTATAACAACAGATACAATCCAAGGTAAATGAAACCAAGCCACAACATGATCCGATGTTCCGGGTTTGAACACATCATCCTCACTATGAGACTCGCCGATATGATGTGAAAATTTTAGAATGTTTTTGGGCTCTATGCGTGTAAGAGCACGATTAGTTCCTATCGCCGCCGAACTATCATCGTCCTTGGTCATCTACATCCAAGTCCTTGTAGAATTGTCGGATAATTTTGGTAGGAATGATGTTGTTATGACCGGGTTTATACACCTTCTTCCAAGGAGTTTTGTTTTTGTGCATCATACTGACTAGTTCATAACCAGTATATTGTCCATACTCCTTTAGTACCCCGCTAGATATGCTTGCTAATTCTGTACCCATGATGCCTACCAAATTCTCCCACCTTGATAACACATCCTCTTGATTATCAAGTGATGTCCGACACATGTCCAACTGTGTTATTGGTTTATCCCCATAAATTTTGTACATAACATATACTTCTGGTACGACCGGACCATATTTCCAAGCCTCGACATTGTTATAGTATGCGGGATCATCACGTTCACGCAATGTGAATCCATTCACTAAATAACACAACTTGTTGAGTTGTAATTGGTCCAAATTCATATTATAGTCAAGTTTAGCCGTTGCAAGTAAATAATCAGAAATATGATGTGCTCCAGGTAAGTGTTGCGACATGACTAATTTGTAAAACACTCTACTATAAACCATGCATTCTTTGAGTTTTTCAAATTTTAGACTTTGGCATAAACTCCCGTCACACCACCTCAATTTAACATGTATGCGATGATATTTTTTAGAATAATCAAAAAAATTGATCGTGTGTGATGAAAATTAGACAGTGTTAACACTTGTGTATTGCACATACAGTATTGTACAAGTTCAGCCATAGCAAGACACTCAAACCCTCAGAGGAGGTTAACACTTGTGTATTGCACATACTGTATTGTACATACAGTATTGCGCGTATAGTATCCTGCCGCATAATGAACATCATGTCATATCGTACGGCACATATCGTACGGCACATATCGTACGGCACATATCGTACGGCACATATCG
>JAPOPJ010000135.1 GCA_026712925.1 Nitrososphaerota archaeon | reverse complement strand
TTATGGGTGATGGTTTGAGTATTTTGCATTCTTTAACTTCAAAATGAGCTTTGCTGTATAGTATATGGCCATCCTTGCCTTGTTCTGGGTTGTAGAAATGACAAATTTAGTACATTTTGCCCACCAAAGTGCCGAATTTGGGGAAATCTGTGGCGTGTAAAAATTAATTACACCATGATATAACATACTAGAACATGCTAGGTACAGAACTAGGAGACATGCGTAAAACCCATCACTCCAGGGATATCACACCATCCATGGATGGTCAAGAAATAGTCATAATGGGCTGGATTCTGAGTGTACGTCAGCATGGAAATATTAGTTTTGTAACAGTAAGAGATAGGGCCGGCGATATCTCGGTAATTGCCAAAAAAGGTGACTGTCCTGAAGAAATTCGAGAAAAAATATCATCGCTCAAATCACACTCTTCAGTTGCCATACGGGGTATGGTTAAATCATCTCCAAAGGCACCGGCAGGATTTGAGCTCATTCCAGCAGAGTTGCGTATATTTTCAGAAGTTCAAAAGATTCCACCATTTGAGCCAGTAGCCAAGACTGTGAAGAATATAGACACACGACTAGAAGTGCGTCCAATAGACCTAAGACGCATGCCACTCCAGCACATCTTTAATGCACGTAGCCACATTCTAAAGGCAATTAGAGACTATTTTCACAACAACACATTTACTGAAATTAACACGCCAAAGATAATTGCTAGTGCTACAGAAGGCGGTGCTGCATTATTTCCCATATTTTACTACAACAAAGAAGCATTTCTAGCACAAAGCCCCCAATTATACAAAGAACAATTAACAATGAGCTTTGAAAAAGTATTTGAGATTGCACCCATATTTCGAGCAGAACAATCAAGAACAAACAGACATCTTGCAGAAGCCATATCAATAGATATGGAAGAAGCATTTGTAGATTATAATGATGTAATGAATAGAATTGAAAAAATACTAAGTGTATCATATACTGCAATGACAAATTACACAAAAGATAATCCTGATTCTGAATTTTCTATCCCCACAGTTCCAGAAAAAATTCCCCGATACTCTTATGATGATTTGGTAGATAAAATGAGAAATGCTGGTGCAAAGACAGAATGGGGTGATGACCTATACCCGGCAGACCTGAAAAAGCTTGGACTAGATGGATTTTACTTTATCAAGGACTGGCCGCTTGGTCCAAAGCCATTTTATGTAAAGGCAAGTAAAGAAAATCCAAAAATTTCAGAATCCTTTGATTTGATGTTTGGAGATTTAGAGATATCCTCAGGGAGTACTAGAATTGAAAAGCGAGACGAGATAACTCAAAGAATGAAAAACAAGGGTATGAAGGTAGAGGCATTTGAGTACCATTTATCATCATTTGAGTATGGAATGCCACCACATGCAGGATGTGGTATAGGCCTAGAGCGCCTCATGATGGCATTTACCGGAATACAAAATATTAGAGACGTAACGTTTTATCCAAGAGATGTAGACAGACTAACACCCTAGGTGAAGATATGATAACAGAAGAAGAGATTCAGCATATAGCAGAATTGATGAAGATTGAAATTGACGACCACAAAGAATATGCAGATAAGGTGCACGACATGATTGACTATTTTAGCATACTAGATTCAGCAGGAGTAGAATCCGAAGAGATAACCATGCAAAGTATCCACATAACAAAATTGCGCAAAGATTGCCACATACCATTTGATGGGGACATCATGAAATCACTAAAAAAATACAAAAACAACTACATCAGAGCCCCAAGGATGTCCTGATGAATCTGAAAATATCTGCTACTGAATTTGTGCAGGAGGTTCAAAATGGAAATATATCAGTTGAGGACTATATATCAGAAACCATTCACCACATACACAAAACAGAAGAGAAACTACATGCATTCATTACTATAAATGATGATATAGAAAATGGTGCCATCAGTTCAGCAAAAAATATTGATAAAAAGATTCGTGCAGGAGAAAAGGTAGGTGCTTGTTTTGGCATGCCCATATCAATTAAAGACAATATATGCATAAAGGGAATAAAGACTACATGTGCTTCAAAAATGCTAGAGCATTTTACAGCACCATATGATGCAACTGTAACATCAAGATTAAGGAATCAAGATGCAATATTTGTAGGAAAAACAAACATGGACGAATTTGCAATGGGTATAACTACTGAATTTAGCGCGTTTGGGACTAGTAGGAATCCGTGGAATACTGAC
>JAPOPJ010000262.1 GCA_026712925.1 Nitrososphaerota archaeon | reverse complement strand
AATCTGATAGGCTCACTAATATCACAAGATGGTTGTGATGTATCCATCATACTTCGAAAGGGTGGCTTTGCGCATGTAGAGTGCACTTCCAAGGGCCGTACAGTTTCTGGGTCATTGCGTAGCATACTCACACCCAAACATCTCAAAAAACTCTGCAAGTAGGATATGGTGTGATTTGTATGGGTTTTGAGCATATTGCGGTATTATGAGCATATCGTGGTATTATGGTCATATTACGGAGAAATGGTAGGTCTCTGGGTAGCTAATTTTTAATTCCCTCATGTCTTGAAAACATATCAATGGAGAAAATGTCCGATATGCTTGAATCTGCCAAGAATACAAAGGCATCTGTAATTGATCTTGGCTCAAACAGTGTAAAGATGACAAACTATAACGTAGATTCACACAGCTCATACAAGCCATATCACCAAGAATCAGTACGTGTGAAACTTGCCGAAGGAAAAGATAGAATAATTTCAGATAATCGTGCAGAAAAAACACTAGAAACACTCAAGCTGTTTAGGAATATTGTAGACTTTGAGCAGATTGATTATGTCATTGCAGTTGCTACTAGTGCTGTACGAGACGCTTCAAACAAAGATGACTTTATTGGGAGAATACGACTTGAGACTGGATTTGACTTTAAGGTGCTGTCTGAGCACGAAGAGGCATTGTTCTCATATGCCGGGGCTATACGCTCACTGAATCTTCCATCAGTTGTGTTTTTTGATATTGGCGGTGGAAGTCTTGAGATTGTATATTCTAAAAACTTTGAGATTCAAAGTGTACTGTCATTGCCTCTGGGTTCACTTCGTCTGACGGAACAGTTTTCATCAGGCTCTGATTTTCCAGAATCTGGCATATCAAATATGCGGTCATACATACGCAAGTGTCTGCCATCTCGGGAATCGTTGGGATTATCAGGCTCTGATACGGTTATGGTAGGTGTTGGTGGAACGTTGCGTGCGCTGGCAAAATATGAGCAGGCATATGATCACTACCCTCTGACAAAACTGCACAATTATTCCATGTCGTGCGAATCCCTAGAGCTACTCTCGCAGTACTTTTTATCTAGAACTACACAAGAGATAACCAAGATAAAGTCTATGGGGACTGGTAGGGCATATACGGTCCAAGCAGGCTCGATGGTAATCTCGGAGCTTGTGAATCTGTTGGGGTTTCAGTCCTTGGTAGTGAGTGCACATGGTTTACGCGAGGGAACATTATCTTTATCACTTCAGTATCCTGATGACTTTGCAGCGCATAAGATTGATGCAGAACATGTACAGGATTTAATCCACATCTCGTGTCAGCCTGAACCTGTCTCAGAGTATGTTGGGGATATAGTGAATCTGTTATTTGTAATGGAATTGATAACTGACAAGGAGCGAATATTACTAGCACATGCGACTGCGCAGATTGACAAGTTATCATCTTTCCGGGACGTGGATAATGTTTTGTATATGATTTTGGATGATGATAGTCTGCTTTCTCACAGGGAACAACTAGTAGTTGCACTTTCACTGATTTACTCTAAAAAGAAGAAAAAGGCAGAGGTGCTGATTACCAGATTTGAGAAAATTCTAAAACAATCTGATAGGAAGAGTATCAAAAAGATATCATCTGTAGTGTCATTGTGTGATATATTTCACAAAACCAGAACACTAGTCAAGCCAAAGTCTGAAGGTTCGTCCTCGCTTAGTTTGGATGTATATGCATCTAAAAATACATTTCCAGAGGTTTTATTCCAACAGGTATGCTCTAGGATGGAAAATGTTCTTGGAATAGCAATAAAGTCCAAGATTTACTATGGCCAGTCAGGTTACACGCCTCAAGGACAGCAAGATGTACCTTAGGTGGATTCTAGGTATTATCTAAGCAAGTATTACAATTCTACAGAATATCTGTAAATAATGGCTAAATGAAATGATTATGCAGTGTTTTTGGTGTAATGGGGCGATTCTGAGATTTTTAAAAAATTTATAGATGACTGCATATATCATATCTATGCTTGAATACGTCTCGACAAATCCTCAAAAAGTATGGCATACCTGGAAAACTAATCGTAGTTGAGGGAATAGATGGCTCTGGCAAGTCTACACAGCTTCGACTTTTAGAAAAATGGCTTAGATTCAACAACTTTGAGGTATTTCGCACTGAATGGAACTCTTCAGATATGGTAAAATCAATCACCTCCAAGGGCAAGAAAAAGGCAAATCTCACACCTACTACATTTAGCCTACTTCATGCAACTGATTTTGCTGACCGGTTTGAGCGAAACATCTTGCCACTTCTTCGGGCTGGCTATTTCGTGCTTGCCGACAGGTACATCTATACTGCATATGCCAGAGATGTGACTCGGGGATGTAATCGCATGTGGGTGCGAAAGATGTATGACTTTGCTCTAAAACCAGACTTGGCATTTTACTTTCGAGTACCAATTGATATATCCATGGACCGAATCTTATCTGGCAGGCCAAAGCTAAAGTATTATGAAGCTGGAATGGATTTGAATCTTAGTAACGATATCTATCAAAGTTATAGAATATTTCAAAGCAAAATAATAGAACAGTACGAGTCCATGGCTAAATTAGAAGGCTTTGCAGTAATTGATGCAACACTAGGAATAAAGGAACAACAAAAATTAATGAGGGAAAAAATCATGCGTATCCTCCCCCAGAAAACAAAGCGAACTATACAGGAGATACCATGACTAGAATTTCTTCCCGGCCTAAAAAGACCAGTGCCTCTACTGGTAGACAAAAAAGAACACGATCAGTAAAGACTGATCCTGTCCGCTCTATAAAAAAACGCAAGCCTGTCTGGTATGGGAATAGTAAACTAGGCGGAATGCCATACCTACAAGAACATGACATAAGCGGTAGACTTATTGTAATTGAAGGACCGGATGCATCAGGTCGTAGCACCCAAATTGAAATGCTTACTGCTAGATTAGAAGCAGATGGCTTTGCAGTTCTAAACACGGGACTCAAGCGTTCAGAGCTAATAGGTGAGGGAATACTAGAGGCAAAGAGAAATGTCTCCTTGGGTAAGCGGACTAGTGCGCTATTTTATGCTGCTGACTTTGCAGACCAACTAGAACACAAAATCATACCCGCACTTCAAGCAGGATATGTAGTCCTTGCAGACCGATACATCTACACCTTGATGGCAAGAAATACAGTACGAGGAATACGAAGATTGTGGTCTTCAAATTTGTACAGTTTTGCACTAGTTCCAGACCTGACATTTTATCTTGATGTGGACCCATTCAAATTAGTACATCGTGTATTTGCAAAGAAACAGTCCCTTGACTATCATGAATCTGGTGCAGACATGGGGCTATCTGAGGATATGTTTGAATCTTTTATAATTTATCAACGCAAATTGGCAAAAGAGTTTGAACATCTAAAGAAAAAATACGGTTTGGTATCCATTGATGGAAATAAAACACAAGAACAGGTAAACATTATACTGCAAAAACAGATTAGTAGGTTCTTGGCTAAAGTGGCATGACTCATTCTGATTCTCCCTCAAAATCCTCTGAATTACTCTCAGAACCATTCCATGATGTATTTCTCAAATTGTTACACAATACACGTCTGAAACTAGAATCATACCTTGCAGACCCTACTGCTAAAAATATCCACCATGCTAGAATCTCAATACGCAGGCTAGAGTCTGCATATAACATCCTCTCAAAATCTGATAGAACAAAAAAATCCAACCGTATCATTTCATTGTATGGTGACTTTTTTTCACAAAATAATATAATCAGAGACTATGATATTATACTGCAAAAGCTGACTCTATACGGATGTGATCCTAACTCTATAATATCACTTGACACTGAAAGAAAAAAACTAAAAAAACTCTTAAAGACACTCCCGATGGCTAAAAAACTCTTAAAATTAAAAAAGCCAAAATTCAAGAAAACAAAGCCTGCTATATCTAGACTCCAAAAAAAGACACTATTCCTAGTAAAGAAATTCAACAACTATATCCATGTAGTGACTAGCAATGAAAATCATATCGATGAGCTCCATTCCATGCGAAAAACTGCCAAAAAGCTAAGATATCTCCTAGAACTATACCCTAAAGGCACTCATGACAATCTCCTCTCCAACATAAAGTCCCTTCAGCGACTTCTCGGAGATATTCATGACTGTGATGTCTTTATCTCATATTTGGAAAAACATGCCAAAAAATCCCCCGGCATGTCTGATATTATATTATCTGAAAAGAAAAAACGTAGTGATATTTACAAAGATATGGTATATGCACTAGGTACGTGATGATATCTTTGGCATCCCATAGCAGTATTATGCCCTAAAATGAAGTCTGCTACATAACCTTGGCCTGAGTTTTTACAGAGATGTTTTCTGTATTTAAAACAGAATTATGCAACAAACTCCTAAAATGACTATAATCATACCTTTGTTTGTCTGATCGTAGTGCATATTTTACTAGAAATATTTAGCTGTGCCTATTTTTCCTCATGTATTTATAATATACAATGGTTCTAAAATGTATGGCTACTGAAAATCTTGACATGGATTATTCAAAATATGACTTTAAGGATTCTACTGAATTGTATGTTCACCTTAGCAAAAAAGGACTGACCAGGGATACGGTTACTGGAATTAGTAAAATGAAAGATGAGCCACAGTGGATGCTTGATTTCAGGCTTCGTTCATATGATATCTTTATGAAAAAACCCATGCCAAACTGGGGAGGCGATCTCAGTGTAATTGATTTTCAAAACATATACTATTATGCAAAGGCATCTGAAAAGACTGAAAAGAATTGGGATGATGTCCCAGAAGATGTAAAAAATACATTTGACAAACTGGGCATTCCTGAAGCTGAGAAAAAATTCCTTGCAGGCGTAGGGGCACAGTACGAATCTGAAGTTGTATATCACAATCTTAGAGAAGACTTGCAAAAGCAAGGTGTACTATTTCTAGATACTGACTCTGCATTAAAAGAGCAGCCAGAAATTTTCAAAAAATACTTTGGCAAGATAATACCCCCTGAAGACAACAAGTTTGCAGCACTGAATAGCGCAGTCTGGAGTGGTGGTTCATTTATCTATGTACCGCCAGGCGTTAAAGTTGACATGCCATTACAGGCATACTTTAGAATTAACGCAGAAAATATAGGCCAGTTTGAAAGAACACTCATAATTGTTGATGAAGGTGCCGAAGTTCACTATATCGAAGGCTGTACGGCTCCAGTCTATTCTTCTGAATCACTACACTCTGCAGTGGTAGAACTAGTAGCACACAAGGATGCTAAACTGCGCTACACCACAATACAAAATTGGAGCAATGATGTATACAACTTGGTAACAAAGCGTGCTTATGCGTATGAAGGCGCTACAGTAGAGTGGATTGATGGAAATATCGGAAGCAAACTTACCATGAAATATCCTGGTGTGTATCTCCTAGGTGAGCGTGCATATGGTGAGACACTATCCATTGCATTTGCTGGAAAGAACCAACACCAAGATACAGGGGCAAAGATGGTGCATCTAGCTCCAAATACAACATCAAAGATTACATCAAAGTCTGTTAGCAGGCTAAATGGCCGCTCTACTTATCGTGGTATGCTAAATGTCGCAAAGGGTGCTACTGGTGTAAAGTCAACTGTAAGGTGTGATGCGCTACTTTTAGATGATACCTCAAAAACTGACACATACCCATATATGGAAATAAACCAAGAAGACGCTACAATTACACACGAAGCTACTGTGGGAAAAATCGGAGATGAGCAAATATTTTACCTCATGAGCAGAGGCTTTACAGAAGAAGAAGCACTATCACTGATTGTAAACGGATTCATGGAACCATTTACAAAAGAACTTCCAATGGAATATGCAGTAGAATTAAACAGACTAATCAAGCTAGAGATGGATGATTCAGTCGGCTAGCACTTTGCTGAAATACCATGTCACAAATTCTATCAGAATTAAACGCAAGCAATGTTGATGCTCTATCATTATCTAAAAACGAGCCTAGCTGGCTTAGTGAATACCGCAGAAATTCTCTCTCCATATATGATACTCTTCCTGTAGAGACATCCCCACTATACACAAAGTACACTTATGTAAAAAAGATGGACATGCAACAGGTCTCACTTGATTCTAAAACCACAGATACAGTTCCTACATTCCTTCAAAAAAGAATCAGAGAATTAGAGGGCCAAATCAGTATAGTGCAAATCGGCACAAACATTCACCGTATAATACTACCTGATGATTTGGCATCCAAAGGGCTTATCATAACCTCAATTGATGATGCAGTAGCAAAGAATCCTGACTTTGTGAAATCTGCCCTAGAATCATCAAACCCACATGATGACAAATTCACTGCACTAAACAATGCCGCATTTAACTCTGGCATATTTATCCACATTCCACAAAATCTTGTACTTGAAAAACCAATACATGTAGTATCTTGTCTGTCTGAGGATGGCATATCTACCATCTCTAGGAATGTCATATTTGCAGAAGAAAATAGCAAGGCTACAATTGTGCAAGAGATATACTCACCCACATCACAAAAACAGCAAGCATATTTGGAACTACTATACACCACTGTCCGTCAAAACGCACATCTTGATATAACTACACTACAAATGATGGATCAGTCATCAGTCAACTTTTCAACTAGAAAAACAGACCTAGGAAGAGATGCTACAGTTAATTGGTATTCGGGTCTGTTTGGCTCTATGCTTTCTCGATATAAAATAGACTATTTCCTGAATGGTACAGGTGCATCTGCAAATGACTCGGAAGTTGTATTTGGGAATAATGAACAAAATTTTGATATTCAAACCAACATAAATCATCAAAGTCCATCTACTGAGGGAAGAGTAGTGGAAAAATCAATTCTGCGAAACAAATCAAAATCACTCTTCAAAGGGATGATCAGAATCAAAGAAAATGCTACAAAATCAAACTCGTTTTTATCTGGCCGTTCTATACTTCTTGACAAGGATGCAAAGTCTGATGCAATACCGGGATTAGAGATATTCACAAATGATGTAAAGGCAACTCATTCGGCATCTGTAGCCCAGATTGATGAGGAGCAGATATTTTACTTAAAGACACGATGCCTGAGTCATGAGGAAGCTGAACGGACGATAGTCGAGGGATTTTTGGAGCCACTTTCAAGAAAGATGTCATTTCAAGTAAGGGCGTGGATTGCATATCTTGTTGAATCAAAATGGGATGGTCGTGAACTCTCCATAAATACTGATGAGGAATTGGCAAAATTCGTTGAAGTTGAAGAAACTCGATACAATGAAGATGCAGAACTAGAACAACACTACAAGTACAGGTAATTAAACTGACTCGTTGGATAAAAGCATGCAAACTAGATGATGTAGGGGATGGTAGCATGTTTGGTTTCTCCCATGAAGACAAGAAAATTTTACTTGCAAATATAGGGGGAAAGATACATGCTGTGGATAATATCTGTACACATGCTGATGCTGATCTCTTGACTGGTTTTCTCAGTGAACAAGGCGTGCGATGCCCACTACACCTGTCTGTGTTTGATTTGGAAACTGGCTGTCCTCAGAATCCTCCTGCTGAGGCACCACTCCATGTGTATAATGTTAAAATAGACGACAGGGAGATTTACGTGGAGGTTTAAAGTATGCAAATTCAGACATCATTTGAAAATCTACATCGTGACTTTCCAATATTGAGGCGAACTGTACGGGAAAATAAACCTCTCATATATCTGGATAATGCCTCTACTACGCAAAAACCAAACCAAGTCATTGATGCCATATCGAATTATTACAGAAATTATAATGCCAACATTCACAGAGCAGTATATGCACTTGCAGAAGAGGCAACAGAAGAATATGAAAATGTCCGGGATAAGGTTGCAAACTTTGTAGGTGTAAAAAATAGAGAAGAGATAATCTTTGTCCGAGGTACTACTGAGGCAATCAATCTAGTCGCATATGCTTGGGGCAGAGCGCACATTAATGAAGGCGACATTATAGTCACTACTGAATATGAACATCATAGCAATATTGTCCCTTGGCAGTTATTGACTAGGGAGAAAAACGCCAAAGTAGAATATATCAGAATTGATGATAATGGTGAGCTAATCCTAGATGACCTAGATAGAATACTTGCAACAGGAAAGGTAAAGCTAGTAACATTTAGCTTGATGTCTAATGTCTTGGGGACCATAAGTGATGCAAAAGCAATAATTTCAAAATGTAGGCAAGCAGGAGTACTTGTACTAGTTGATGGTGCACAGGCAGTTCCACACATGAAAATTGATCTTGAAAAACTAGACTGTGACTTTTTTGCATTCTCTGGACACAAAATGCTAGGGCCTACCGGCATAGGGGTATTATGGGTGAAAAAGAACATCCTTGAAACCATGAATCCATTTCATGGCGGAGGGGATATGATAAGAGAAGTCCACAAGTATGATGCCACTTGGAATGACTTGCCATACAAGTTTGAAGCTGGCACGCCAAATATTGCAGATGTAATAGGATTTGGTGTGGCAATTGACTATCTCTCAAGTCTTGGCATGGATAATATCCGTGAGCATGAGATAGAGCTTACAAAGTATGCAATTGAGAAAATGTCTCAAGTTAAAGGTCTGCACATCTATGGCACTCAAGACATGTCAAAACGAGGCGGTGTCATATCATTTAACTTTGCAGATGTTCACCCGCATGATGTGGCTCAGATTGTTGATAGTGATGGTATAGCACTTCGTTCTGGTCATCATTGTGCACAGGTACTAATGGAAAAGTTAGATGTTGCTGCAACATCAAGGGCAAGTTTTTACATATATAATACAAAAAAAGATGTTGATGCACTTATTACATCACTAAATAATGTGGCGAGGCTGTTTAAATTATGAGCAATGCAGATATTTATCATGAAATGATAATAGACTATTCTAGGAATCCAATTAACTTTGGAAAGATTGAAAACCCTGATGTGACATATCATGATTCTAACCCATTATGTGGTGATAGTATTGATATTGATATGAATATCAGTGATGATAAAGTAACAGAGATTAAATTCCATGGGAAGGGTTGTGCAATATGTATGGCATGCTCTTCAGTACTGACTGAAATAGCAAAAGGGAAAAATATCTCAGAGGTGAAAAATATTGGCAAAGCAGATGTACTAGGTGAGCTTGGCCTTGAAAATTTACAGGCAGTCCGAATAAAATGTGCATTACTATCCTTAAAGGTTCTAAAGTTTGCCCTTTACTCACATCTGGGAAAACACCTCAAGACTGATGACCTAGATAAATTAAAAGAGGATGCTTCGAGTCTTTACTAATGTCTGAATATCTACCAAAAACTCCAGTTTCCATGCAAATAAGAAAGATCATATTTGATAACTATAATGATGTGGATGCGCCTTTTACAAATGATGGTATCTTTGAGATACTCCAAAGTAATGGCGACTTGAATCCTGCTTGGATAGTTGATGATATAGAATCTCATGTAAATGAGATATGTGATTCTGGCATGGCAAGAAATATTGCCCAAAATTTTACCACTGTGTGGCTAAAGCTTTTTGATGTCGTCAAAAAATATCACTGCAAGTCATGTGATTTTGATGTGTTTTTAGGTGGTGCTGAGGATATGAAATGTCCTAATCCGTCATGCGGTGCGGGGATTTAGTTTTCTATCTGCCGCATCCTCTAGTGATTTCATCATTGGTAGTTTTTCACCTGTCAGGTATAGTACTAGCGCACCACCGGCTGTACTGATGTGGTTAATTTGTTCTGCTAGACCATATCTTTTTAGGGCCGATGTTAGGTGTCCACCACTAACTATTGTGGTGGCCATCGAGTTTGCAACCGCGCTTAGCAGTCCCTTTGTCCCGCTACTAAAGTTCTCTTTCTCAAAGAATCCTGCCGGTCCACTGATAAATACAGTACCTGCTCCGGCAATCAATTTGGAGTAATAGCTTACAGTCTTTGGGCCTAAATCGTATATGTTATCCCCTTTTGCAAGATCCCTCACATCCATCTCAACTCTCTCACCGTCCTTGTCAATTGCAATATCTACCGGTGTTGAAAAGACATCTGGATATTCTCCAATTAGAGTGTGTGCCTTTGCAACTACTTCTTCTTCACGCTTTATTCCTAGCGGTGACTTTATTCTGGCCTGTGCCCTCATGAAGACATTGCCTATAAGGCCTGTCAGGAGAATGTGGTCTGCACGTCTGTTCTGGATGAGTAGTTTTATTGCCTCAAGTCTGTCTAGAACTTTTGAGCCTCCTAGAACAATCACATGTGGGGCCTTTGCCACTGTCATTATTTCATCCAAGTTACGTACTTCACGCTCTACAATTCTTCCTGCACATGCTGGTATGACTTGTGGAAATCCAACTATTGATGGATGTGACCTGTGAGCACTAGGAAATGAATCTAGTACACAAAGATCAAAATATTTTGATAGTCTACTTACCATGATGGTTTTTGCCGCCTCTTTTGGTGCAAACTCGTAATTCTCTTCTGCACATAATCTCAGATTATCAAGTAGCAGGACTTGACCATTTTGCAGATTTTTTATCTCGTGCTGTGCTGCTGCTCCTATGACATCCTCTACATATTTTATCTCCTTGTTGAGGAGTTTTTCTAGCACTTTGGCATGCTTGTCCATTCCGGTATAGTCTTTATTCCCCACTCTGCCTTGGTGTGTTGCAACTACCACCTTTGATTCTTCAAGTGATTTTATGGTCTCAATTGCCTCCTCTATTCTCTTTGTTCCAGAGATTTCCATTGTATCTGGGTCTATAGGACAGTTCATATCGACTCGTAAAAATATGGTCTTATCCTTTAGGTCAAAATCATCTAGCGTGAGGACTTTCACAGTTATCCTATTTTACTCTCGGTTAAATTCTTTGAGCCGATCAGGATTGTGAGGATGTTATAAAATACCGTAGAGTCAGTATAATATATTGGCGATTCGAGAAAAATTAAAAATAACGTGCCTTGAGGTAAGTTGATTGCAAAACTGGATTTTTGACATGAGGTCACGCACATTTGTGTTGCTGACTGGGGCGTTTTTTCTAGTATCGGGTCTTGTTTATTTTGATGTTACCGCACCACTTGATTATAGTGCGGTTTTGCTTGCATCAGAAAATGTGGGAAATCCGGGAGTTGATCTATTCATGCAGATAATCACAGAGAGTGGGGATACATTCTATATGCTTGGGTTTGGCATACTGATGCTAATTATCAAAAAGACTAGAAGAATAGGCATTACTCTGATGATACTTATTGTCATATCTACACTAGTCACTGGATATGTAAAGTGTGGCGTTGATAGAGATAGGCCACCATTTGAGTATGAGGGTGCATCATTTCCTGTGACGCTCAGCAGGGATACATTTGCTCTTTTTTGTGAGGGTGGATTTGTAGCTTCATACCCGTCTGGACATGCTGCACGTACTATGATTTTTGCTATAATTCTCGGCTTTGCACTATCTGGCAGATTCCCTCGTGGCGCATATCTGATGTTTTTGTATCCTGCACTAATGTCTGTTAGCAGGATATACGTTTTACAGCATTACCCGATGGATATAGTCGGAGGGGTGATCTTGGGTGTGATGCTGTCTGGTGTCTTGGCCAAAAGGACAAAACTTCATAGGATATTTGGCAGGTCAGTAACCTAAGGCTTCTAGTGCAATACTACTAATCAAAACAATTGCATAGTGGTCTTGGTCGTGGTGGTATGTCCAATATCTTACATCTCTGATCTCACTTTTCTCTCGAAGTCCTGTAGTCACGCCGGTTGTAACTGTATATCCAATTCGCTTTGCTAATTTTGCCTCTTTGGGCATTAAAACTCGAAAACCATCATTCTTGTTTTTAAAGCCAATTGATACCATCTCATTTACTGCATCTGCGGCATCTTTTTCGTCTTTGAGATCATACGTTTTTGAAACTGGCAAGTCCTTTGGATGAAAATCCATTTTCTAATATGCTTGAAATGCTTGTTATATGTCATGAGGCGATCAATTATAGTTAATTTTCTTTACAGAAAAGTCAATTACTGATTATACTAACAACTTAATCGATTCATTACTCAGTGATTAAAGTATGGTATCACTCCAAAAGTCAGTTGCTGAACTGCTTGAGAAGAAACAGGATGCAACAAAACTACGAAAGAAAACCGAGAAACAGCTAAAGGGGGCAAAATTTGCTCAAAAGCGATCTGCCTCAAGCTTGAGTTCTGTTGAAAAAAAGATAGAATCAAAGCGAGATGTAGTGGATAATATGTCTAGTCTTTTGACTCAAAAAACCTCGCAACTAGAGAGTCTTGAACGTCTGATTGCATCTGCACAGGATAGACTTGACGGGGAGAAATCTGCCTTGTCTCTGGCTAAAAAAAAGTTAAAGGCGGTAACTGATCCAGACGAACAAAAATCTACCGAATCCAACATACAATACATCAAGGAACGAGTTGGTGAGTTAAAGTCTGAGATCAAATCTAGGCAAAAATCTGCAAATTTGATTTCAAAGCAAGTTGCAAAATATCAGGCACTGTTTACAAAATCCAACTCTAAAATTCAGCGCCAAGTAAAAGCCATGCCTGCACTACGTGACACTCTAAAAGCAAACAACAAATCAGTTGAAAAACTTGTTGGAGCGTTGGAAACACGAATGCGGCTAGAAAACTCTGCCAAAATAAAGTTTGAAAAAGCAAACATAAAACTACGTGAACTAGGCAAAAAAAGACGTCCTGCGGCCAAAAAAGCAAAAACAAGAGCAAAACCCAAAGCAAGAGCCAAACCCAAGACATCTAAAACAAAACTCAAAACAAGAAAACCCAAAACATCTAAAACCAAACCCAAAACATCAAGAACCAAATCAAAACCTGGGAGAAAACCCAAAACATCTAAAACCAAACCCAAAACATCAAGAACCAAATCAAAACCTGGGCGAAAACCCAAAACATCTAAAACCAAACCCAAAACATCAAGAACCAAATCAAAACCTGGGAGAAAACCAAAAACAAAAACTAAAGCAAAGACCTCCAGAACCAGATCAAAACCAAAATCTAGAGCAACAAAAACGACTAGAAAATAAAAATTAGATTACTTTTTGTTTTATTCTGGATTGACTTCCATCTTGCCAAATTTGCCTTTTGTTAAGGAAATTTCGCCTTTGAACTCGTTGTTGTAGCCGTTGGTGATTACGACTCTGTCGCCAAGATTTACCTTATCGATGTCGTCTCCCCATAGGGTGAGTTTTATCTTGTCTTCTTCGCCTTCGCCGTCTGAGATAACTGCATCACAAACGTTGATCGTTCCACCACTTTTCAGGTTTACGGATCTTGTATCTCCCTTGCTTGTCACCTTGGCATCTACATTGATCCCGCTTCTCATCTTTCTTACTTGCGAAATCGGTTGGTTTTCTACCATGATTTGAAACCTATATTCGCACAATTAAAAGCTTTGATTTTTGGCATTTGCTCACACGCATGATGGTATGGCACAAAACTATCTGATTTACACCATGTGTGCAATTAATCCTAGTATGTGAATAGTTACAATATCTGATATCAGTTATCATATATTCTGAGGCTACTTTGTATTCTGGCATTACTAGTCTGGAGTGATTTGACAAAATGTGTATGATTTCCAAGATCTAGTCTTGGCCGTCACTTACTTGAATGAATTTCAGATAGTAATCAGTATGTTGCATGTACATTGTACCAGTGGAGTTTGTTGGCACGGCTTCCCCATCAAAGGTCAATATGGTGACAAATACGTTTGTATCCTGGCCATCAATATTTACCATCATGCTCTTGCTTGGAGAGCCATTTATTCCAATAATGCTTCTCGAAGTGGTCTCTCCTGTTATGGTAAAGTTGAGATAGCTGTTGATGAATGTGGATAATTCCTCATTATACATCATGGTGATTTGATTGGGTGCGGTGATTTGAGATGATACTATGATATCATCTATCTCCTTGATGTTTCTTATCTGAACAGGTCGTTCCTTGATGGTTATAGTGATATCATCTGTAGTAGAATCTGGCCCATCAGATACTGTAAGTGTAAATACTAGTTCTGTAGGGTCTGCTGGAGCTGTAAATGTAGTTCGTGCTGATGCAGGATCATCTATGGTAACTGTTGGAGTTCCTGAAGTTTGTTTCCAAGTGTATCTGAGGTTATTGTCATCACCATCTGGGTCTGTACCAGAACCACTCAAAGTTACCAAAGTATCGACTACTACTGACTGGTTAGAGCCTGCATTTGCAGTGGGGGGCTGGTTTTGTATTGTAGTTACAGTTATGGTGACGGTATCTGTGGTTGAGTGTGTGCCATCAGATACTGTAAGGGTGAAGGTTATTGTTCCTGCAGATGATGGTGCAGTAAATGTGGGGTTTTGGGCAGTGGTGCTTGACAGCATGACTGATGGTCCGGCAGTTTTGACCCAAGAATATGATATGGTGTCACCGTCTGGGTCAGAACCAGAACCATTCAAAGTTACCAAAGTACCGGGTGCGACTGACTGGTTAGAACCTGCATTTGCAGTAGGTGCACGATTTAATTTGAGAATTTGAACGCCGTTATCAGAAAATGCCGCCACAGCCACATACGTTGATGTACCTATCTTAAATGATGTGACTGCATAGGCACCGTCAAGCTCAAGTGTGGAATCATCAGTAATTTGTGATACCGCACTTATGCTACTTGGTGTTGAAACATCAAGTATTTGAACACCGTCATCAGAATTTGATGCTACAGCCACATACGTTGATGTACCTATCTTAAATGATGTGATTCCGATGACACCGTCAAGCTCAAGTGTGGAATTATCAGTAATTTGTGATACCGCATTTATGCTACTTGGTGTTGAAACATCAAGTATTTGAACACCGTCATCAGAATTTGATGCTACAGCCACATACGTT
>JAPOPJ010000129.1 GCA_026712925.1 Nitrososphaerota archaeon | reverse complement strand
TTCTCAGATTCAACTAGATCCCTCGCAGGAGATCTTTCTTGCCACTTCGTCGATGATTGTCTTTAGCACTAGTCGGAGGTCACTGTCTTTTGAATAGTTACTAGAATAAATTCCATAGTTTGTCCGCCTCCCCATTACAAGCTCGTAAGCTCTCTTTGGTTCCTTTGCACCTATTATTCCGATGCAGTGTCCGCCGTTACTCCGCACTGCTGAAAAACATGGAATGTCACTAGGTCCATCTCCTATGTAGACCATATTTCCAAACGGTATCCTGCGCAGATCCTTTCTTATAGAATTGTTCACCAAGTATGGGTATCTCTGTAAGTTTATTTTGTCAATTCCTTTATTTATTGCATAGAGGAATTTTGTTTTTTCTGTAAATGTTACAGTAGATCTTATCGCATTATATCTTCCTGTTTTAGAATCCAAGCTATAGTTTGATGCAAAGATGTCCTTGAACTGTTCTGCAAAGGAGCATGCCCCTATCAAATCCTCCAATCCGGCTGAAATTATGTATCCCTCGATGTTGATTCCAGACTTTACACAGTCAGGGTCTTCTGAAACATATTCTTGCAGCTCTTTAATGAAACTGTTGACTCCGTTGTATGGTTTTATCTTTTTTGCAAGTCTATGTATCTTTTCAGGAGTGTCTTGTTTTATTTTATCGTCATTCATCATTTTTAATATCTTGTAGAGATATGCCTGCGGCGGATCCCATCCCTTTTGCACAAAATTCTTGTCAACATCCTCCCAAAATTCTCCCGGGTCAATATCATTCTCCCTGAGGAGAAACTCTGTAGTGTCTGGTGCTAGTGTTGCATCACAGTCACAAATTATAGCTATGGTATTGTGCATGACACATAGAGTTATTCCATCAATAAAAAATGATCCAACAAAAAACCTACACGGGTCTATACTTTACGCCTAGCCACATGGTAGCGCTCAAACACCACATCACCACATCACCACACTATTACACCACCACCACATCATCACACAAGTACACCACATCACCACACTATTACCCCACATCATCACACCACATCATCACACCACATCATCACATCATCACACAAGTGCATCATGTCTGTGCATTGCTGTTTGCTACTAGTCATGTCCACTCTATTGCATTTTCTCAAAGAATCACTCTTCATTACAGTCTAATGTCTTGGGTTTGGTGTCTGTATACTTGTTATCAGCTTTGCCGGGGTTTTTTTGGCAAAACTAGCATCTTTGAGCTTAATGCCGGGCGTTGCATGGCATTGCGGGGTTTAGCTTAATATAAGGAAATTCGAGATCGTACACATTGACTTTCAGTAATGGCTCGCTAATTCTTGTAGACTATACTGCAAAGATCAAGGACACTGGTGAGGTTTTTGAGACGACCAATGAGGTCGAGGCTGTAAAGCATGGTATTGCCAAGGAGGGTGTGCGATTAAGCCCCCGTCTAGTTTCGGTGGATGATAATACATATCCAGTCCTGAAGGGATTTAATGAAGCACTGACTGGCATGTCAGTTGGAGACAAGATTACAGTAGAGGTTCCACCTGAAAAAGGCTTTGGAGAAAGGAACAAGAACAATGTACGAATGATACCCATAAGAAAACTTGGCGATGATGCTGACAAGGTTACTGTAGGGGATACAGTTGAGGTCAACAACAAGAAAGGCATTATCAGGATTATTGGCTCTGGCAGAGTTCAAATCGACTACAACCACAAGTACGCCGGAAAGACAATTGTATATGACATTAATGTTTTACAATCACTTGAATCTGCCCATGACAAGATTAATGCCATTCTAACGTACCGCCTAGGCGTTAACACTGATGTTGCATTTGATCTGTCAGACAAGGATGTCAAGGTACACATTCCATCAAGCTTGTACAGACATGACAAACTTCAATATACAAAGAACTTTATCCAGATTGATATCTTTAAATTTATTCCAACCCTTGAGAAAATCATCTTTATCGAAACTTTTACCAACAGGAATTTAACACCAAAGCCTGACATTTCATCTAGTGTGACTTCGCCAGGCGGCATGCCGGGTACTGATACTAGTACTAGTACTAACATCAGCAACCAAAACACTACCATATCTAATGAAAAAGATGATGTATATGATGGAAAAGATGATACGTATGATGAAGAAGATGATACATATGACGAAAAAGACGATGTCTATGAAGACAATAACACTGTTGATACAGGTACTAACACTAACAACAATACTAGTAATGACACTAAATGATACTAACTATACTAACAACACTAACAACAAAGACTCGCCTAGCTACCAGACATAGCATGGTACAGAACTAGTACAAAGAACGTCCAGCTTTTAAATTACTCTAGTTGCATCTGCAAGTCTAGCGGCCTTTCTAGCAGTCATTTCAGATTCTTTGAGAATTGTATATCTTTCTGGTCGTAGGTCTTGTGCTGTTACTAATGCTTCAATTACTTCATCCCGCTTTAGACCAATTTGTTTTGCAGATGTGGGAGCACCTACATCCTTTAGCGTTTTTGCAATCTTTTTCCAGTCCTGTCCTTGCAGCTTTGCCATCATGATAGAACCTATGCCGCACTTTTCTCCATGCAGTCCCATACCGGGTGCTATTTTATCTAATGCATGTGAGAATAGATGCTCTGCACCAGAGCACGGCCTGCTACTCCCTGCTATACATGAGGCGACTCCCGCACTTATCAGTGCCTCAATTATAACTCTAGCATCTAGTCCTTCTCTTGCGTATCGGGCAGAATTTTCCATGACAATCTTTGCACTCATTAGTGCCAAGTCTGCTGAGTATCTACCATAATATTCTCCAGTTCTTTTATGACCAAGCTGCCAATCCTTTACTGCAATAATATTTGCAATCAAGTCGCCACATCCGCTTGCAAGCAACCTTACAGGTGCCTTTTTTATCACATCAATATCTACAAAGACACCTAGCGGTGCAGTTGCAACTATCGAGTGTGGCTTGTCACTCTTTACTGAGACAAACGGGCTTGCCATGCCGTCATGCGATGCCGCAGTAGGCACACTCAGAAACGGGATGCCTAGCTCGTATGATACCATCTTTGCTGCATCAACACTGCGTCCCCCTCCTATCCCTGCCACAATATCACTGCCATCCTCTTTGACTTTTCTCTTAATACTACATAATGTCTCTACACTGCCATCCCCTGTGGCTTGCCATGCATGTTCAATACTGACCCCCTTGAGTGACTTTTCTACCCTGCGCCCAAGTATCTTTTTTACATGCATGCCTGCAATTAGTGATATCTTTTTGGGTCGATTCAGCGTATGCACAAATTCCCCAAATTCACTCATGTTTCCCTCACCAATCACAATCAGCCTAGGCAGCTCCATCGTGTGAGACTTCATGCGATCCATTTTCTGCACCATTACTTATCATTTCAGCAGATCAAAAAGTTATTTAAATGGGCATTATGCCAGTAAAGACATCTCATTAGGTGTATTTTTTGTCAAATAACGTTGAAGAAAAAATTCTGCACGGGACTACCACTGTAGGTATTAGGGCCAGCGATGGCGTTGTACTTTGTGCTGATATGAGGGCTAGTGCAGGATACTTTATTGCAAATAATAATACCATGAAGATTCAAAAGATTGATCACCATGCAGGCCTTACTCTTGCCGGTGGAGTGGCAGATGCGCAAAATATAGTGGATATTTTACGATATCATGCAAATCTGCACAGGGTTGAAAAGCAGGTTCCCATCCCAATACGTTCTATGGCACGTCTGTGCTCACTGATATTTCACCAGAACAGAGGCTATCCGTTCATTGCAGATATACTTGTAGGCGGCTATGACGCAGATGGCCCAGAACTCTTCAACATAGACATGTTTGGTTCTGTTGAAAAAAAGTCATACGTCACAACGGGTAGCGGCTCACCAGTTGCATACGGCCTGTTAGAGGATGAATATCGCAAAGACCTTACAGTGGAGGATGCAAAAAAGATAGCCCTGCGGGCAGTAAAGGCGGCAATAGTTAGAAATATTGGCACCGGGGATGGAATCAATATTGCCGTAATGGACAAGGACGGCTTTCGTCTTTTAACAGACGAGCAAAAAAAAGCAGTTATCAAACTTTA
This sequence comes from Nitrososphaerota archaeon, assembly GCA_026712925.1. Classification (GTDB taxonomy): domain Archaea; phylum Thermoproteota; class Nitrososphaeria; order Nitrososphaerales; family Nitrosopumilaceae; genus JAPOPJ01. Next base: position 7,572 of record JAPOPJ010000129.1, on the reverse strand, counting down.
GTGATTTAATGCAACGAAAACAGCACAAGGATGTTATTGAAAGCCAAAATATAATGGCCACCATACTGAAAAGTATTCCTCCTGATGCAAAGGTAACCAAGATAGAGTACGAAGGTCCTAGAATTGCACTATACACTGCCGCGCCTCGATACCTGATGGAAAACAACGCGACAATCTCTAATCTTGTTAATGTGATAAAAAAGCGTATTGTAGTGAGAACTGATGAATCAATTCGTAAATCAGAAGCTGCCACGAGAAAAATCATTATGGCATCAGTTCCAAAGGAAGCAGATTTACAGGGAACAAGATTTGATACTGCTACTGGTGAGGTATCTGTAGAGGCAAAGCGGCCGTGGCTCTTGCAAAGAGATGCCAAGGAGTTTAACCATATCGATGTAACAGAAAAGACAGGCTGGATGCTCCGCATAAGAAAGGCCACAACAATCCCATCAAGAACCATCCAGACAATTAATGCTACATTAAAACAGTCTTCTGTTGAGCGTAGCAAGCAGCTAAAGCAGATAGGCGATGAGATATTCCGAAGCAGACTATCACAAAAGACCGAAGTCTCACTATACACACTTGGAGGCTTTGGCCAAGTAGGGCGTTCCTCCATGTTACTCTCTACTCCTGAAAGCAAAATCCTCATAGACTGTGGTGTAAATCCTGGAGCACGCTCGCCCATGGACTCTTATCCTAGACTTGATTCCCTGAATGTTACACTTGATGATATTGATGCTGTAGTAATAGGACATGCACATCTAGACCATACGGGATTCTTGCCTGTCTTGTGCAAGTATGGGTACAAGGGCCCCATATACTGCACAGAACCTACACTACCTATGATGAATCTTATCCAGCTAGATGCAATCAAAGTTGCAGCTGCGCAGGGCCGTGCTCCCATATATGCAGAAAGGGATGTAAAGCAGATAATGAAGCAGGCAATCACGCTACCATACGGGCGAGTCACAGACATATCTCCGGATATAAAGCTGGTTCTAGCAAATGCAGGCCACATTCTAGGCTCTGCATTATGTCATTTTCACATAGGCAATGGGGATCACAACTTTGTATATTCTGGTGATATAAAATTTGGAAAAAGCATCCTCTTTGAGGCAGCAAGCTGGAACTTTCCGCGCGTCGAGACATTACTCATTGAGAGTACTTATGGACTCAAGGAGGACATTCAACCTACAAGACAAGAAGTAGAGTCTGCATTCATTAATGCTGTAAATAATACACTTGCAGACGGTGGCAAAGTTTTGATTCCCATCCCGGCAGTAGGACGAGCTCAAGAAATAATGATGGTAATTGATCACTATATGAAATCCGGTGAGATGGTCGAAGCACCAGTATTTACTGAGGGTATGATTTCAGAGGCCTCTGCAATACATGAATCATATCCAGAATATCTGGCAAGGGAGCTCAAACAAAAGATATTAGAAACTGATGATAACCCATTTGATTCAGAGTATTTTACCAACATTGAACACTCTGATGGGCGCGAAGAACCCATGAGAGAAGATTCACCATGTATCATTCTTGCTACATCTGGAATGCTTGAGGGCGGACCAGTACTAGAATACTTTAAGAATGTTGCACCTGATAAAAAGAACAAAGTTTTGTTTGTCTCATATCAAGTCAATGGCACTATGGGTCGCCGTGTACTAGATGGTTCAAGACAGGTAACAATGCTTGGTAAGGAAGGTAAAGTAGAAGTCGTTACGATAAACTGTGGTGTTGAAAAGCTAGATGGTTTTAGTGGACATAGTGATTACAATCAACTCATGTCATTTGTACAGAGACTTCGACCAAAACTAAGACGTGTCTTGGTAAATCACGGCGAGAGGAAAAAATCTGAAAACCTTGCAATAAACATAAGACGTATGTACAGAGTGTTATCACACTATCCGCAAATACAAGAAGCTATAAAGTTATTCTAACTGGTTGTAATACATCTAGTATGATGCATCTGCAATTGCATCTGCAAGTATGTCTGTAAATACATCTGAATGCATCTGCAATTGCATCTACAAACATACCTGCAAATACATCTGCAAACACAAAAAGCTGCATGGTGTTCAAATTGACTTGTGCAATTTACAAAAGTGATGGACTGTAAAATTATTTCAAGTCGTACTCGGGTTTCCAAATCTTTACGTTTAGGGGTGCTACAATTATTCTCTCCTCGCCAAGTCTTGCAATGTCTGAACCTTCTGCCTTTGCAATTCTGTAGAGCTCTTCTACTACCTTGCGGAGTTGCTCAACATCTTTTTGCGCCAGCGGTGTCACTCTGAGGATGAGTATCATGTTTTTCTTGATGTCCTCTTTGATAGAGTGGACATCGCTTGCATCCCGTATAGTGATGGCTTTGAGATATGTAGTGTTTTCCTGCTTTTGCATCCTATTAAAAATGAGATCTACTTCCTCAAAAACTCTTCTTTGTTGCAGCTAATATTTCGTGCCTAGATTCTAAATTTTGCATAATAATCCTCATCTGCCGCAATCACATCCATGTAGGTCTTTTCTGTACCCTTGATTATAGTGACTGTTGCCTTTTTGTCTGCAGGAGCATCAGAGTATCTTAGTGTGACTTTTGCGGCAAACTCTATGTGGTTTTTTGCATTACTGCCGCGAAGAATTGAAACCGGGCCTACGTGGTCGCGCGCCTCAATTAAAATATCTCCTGGTAATGCAATTGCACCAATAACTTCGTTTTCGTCTTTGTTTCGTCCTACTACAAACTTTGTCATTTCATCCATTCTAAAATGTCTTCCAACTTTGAGTAAGTCGATATCATTAATGGTTGGCATTTCTACATGATCAAACAAGTCTCTTGTTTTAGCTCCAAATATGCGATCAGTAAGTAGACATCCACCGCCAGCGTTTGGCGGATTTTCTATTCCGTATTTAGCTGCCATGTCAAGCTGTGTTCTTCTTGTTCTACCTTTTATCATTCCAAGATCTTTTCTTTTAATCAGTCCGTCTTTTTCGGGATCAGTCATTGGTAATAGAGCAGCAGACAATGGCCTGACTATCTTTCCTTCAAGGCCTGATTCTTTTTCTATGGTTTTTAGTGCTTGGCGGTGCTGGCTCATGGGTCTCTGTCCTAGGACCTCACCTGAAATGATAAACTCTGCTCCAATTTCTTCCATGTGTTCTTTTGCAGCATCAAACATCATTGCTCTGCAGTCTATACATGGGTTGTATCCCGCACCGCGGCCATATTTTGGATCTTTTAACATCTTGATGTATTTGTCGCCAAGATAGACAGTCTTTAGGTTGACGTTCAGATCATCTGCTCTCTCTCTGATCTCAAAGCCACAACCTCTACCGCAGTCAAAGTCGCAAAATGGTGTCTTTATTGCAACAGCAGAGACCTCAAAGCCTTGCTCTTGCATCATTCTTACTGCCAGCTGGCTATCAAGACCGCCGGACAGCAGAGCAACTACCTTCTTTTTTTCTGTGGACACAGGTTCGTTCGTATATTTCGAATATACAAAGTTTGGGTATTGTCAGGATTGTAGCACCGCACTACGATACTATATCATGATGTAACTATGTCATTGTCATGATATTGTCATGTTGTATGGATCAAGATGTATAGATCAAGATGTTCTTACAGAGATGTTTTTCGTGCCTGAAAAGAATTATACATCAAGCTTGTACTTCCTACATGCATGATATGTCACCATTCCTACGAGGCTTTTTGTATCTCTAGATGTGCTGTGAATATACCAGTGAATATACCTGTGAATATTTCAGCAGATATACCCGTAGATATAATTGCAGATATTCCTGTGTAATTTTGAGAAATTTGGCCTACTTGTTCTAGCTGCCCAGTCTCTATATGTCTGGAGCCAAATCCTGTCATTACTCATAAATGGAGAACTGTTCTTAACACCTTGTGAAGCAGCGAAGAAAGAATCTGCTCAGATATGCAGCTGAGGCAGAATGTGACATATTAGTGACTACCGAGCCTGAAAACCTGTTTTACATGACCGGCTTTTGGGGCGAAGCTCTAGGAGTGTTGGAAAAAAACGGTAAAACCACCATAATAGCACCAGAGCTTGAGGCCGGGCGTGCAAAAGACGAATCCTCTGACTGTACAGTTGTAACTGCCCAGAGAGGTATGGGACTGATATCTACACTTGCAGAATTAGTAAAGTCTCGTGCATGCACAGACTGCCAAGATTATTCCACAATGAATACCATGAAGCGACTCATCCCAAAGATAAAACATGCCCCTGAACTATTTGAGCATGCAAGAATAATCAAGGATGCATCAGAGTTGAAAATTCTCAAAAAAGCGTCCCGAATTATAGATGATATGTTTGAGTTGTGTGCAAAAGAGATGTACGCTGGACAAAAAGAGTCTGAGTTGCAGGCAATTTTAATGTCGTATGCAGCAGGCCGTGAGATGTTTGATACCGGGTATAATTCAACTCTCAACCCACTAATTATTGCAGGAGGTCCAAATGGTGCCTTACCACATGCACAGGTAACTAGTAGAAAATTCAAGAGGCGAGATCTTGTGGTTGTAGATCTCACACTGCGTCATGGTGGCTATGTCTCTGATGCAACACGCACATTTGCAATAGGCCGCATAACATCTGACATGTCAGATGCATACGAAATAGTAAAAGAGTCACAATATATGGGATTGCAAAAGGCACGGCCCGGTGTGAAATGTAGCGATGTGGATCACACATGCAGAAAGTTCATCCAAGAGCGTGGCTTTGGAAAATATTTTATTCATTCCACCGGACACGGAATCGGTTTGCAAGTACATGAGGAACCATCCATATCCTCGCGTAGCAAAACAGTGTTGGAAAAAGACATGGCAATTACAGTCGAACCCGGAATATATGTACCTGGCAGCTTTGGAGTGAGAATAGAGGACTCGATAATTGTAAGGGACAGACCCATTTCCATGCACAAATTCACAAAGGACTTGGTAGTAGTCTAGTCATAAAAGTCAACTACACCTACTACATACTCTGATATGGAATTATTTCCGCGTATGTTTTTCCCATCAGAACTTATATCCCAAGAATAATTCATTACACCTTTGTGTGATTCAAAATCTAACAGTACTAGGTATGTATCAGATTCTTTATCCTGTATGCTAAGATTTACTGTTGTTCTGCGATGATCGTAAATCTTTTCACCTGGATATTCTTCGTTTATTCTATCAGTTAATGCCTCTACCATACTAAGTCCTTCACCATCAGAACCACTATACCCCATTAATGCATCAAGAATGCGAGACTCTTCTGCTGTAAGGTCTTCTGGAAAGTGACTCTGTAGATTGCTCTTTGTAATTTCTGGCACTATGAATATTACTACAATAGCTGCTACTGCCAAGTAAATGGGTGCCCTCTTTTTGATGAATTTTTTAAATTCTGACTCTTTTGGCCCATCGTTCTTTTTAGATTTTCTTGCCATATTCTATTACTAGTTTTTTGCAGCTAAAATTAAAACTTGCCAAGGAAACGTGATTGTACCGTCTTTTTTGGTGTATGGTTTTGCATTATTGCGTACTTTTTCCTTCAAAATTCCTCTGTCAGCTTCTTTTAGCATGTCTATTTTTTCCCTTAATGGCCGGGCTACATATCTAAGGTGGTCCTCCCAATAGTCCTCAAGCGTACCTGGAGAGTACTCAAAGGTGTGGTCACTTACTTTTATCACTCTAAAACCAGCACTGCATACTACCTCTTCTAGGGCATGTTTTGTCCCGTATCTGTCAAGTGCTGGGCCACCCGGAGGTATATAATCTGGAATGAACTCCGTTATGGCATCAAGCATGCTTGAAAAGAATGGCGTGTTTTTTCCGTGCACTGATATGCCTAGCAGTCCATCGTCTCGAAGTATTCCCCTCATATCCATAAGAGCTTTAGGTGCATCTGGAAAGAAAAAGAGCGCGTACTGGCATGTTACTACATCAAACTTTACAGAAAAGCCAAGATTTTCTGCATCTGCATTTACAAAATGCAAGTTGGGTTTTCTGCCGTTCCACTCTTTTGCAATTTTAATTGCAGTGCGGGATGTGTCTGCACCTACAATACCTCCCATATCTCCCACTTTCTCTGAGAGTTTTCTTGTTACAGCGCCTGTTCCGCATGCGACATCTAGCACCCAACTTTTTCCATCTATATGTAGCATGTCAACTAGTTTTTCTGTTCCTTGGAATGGACCATTACCAGTACCTGCCCATCTTTTGTGGTAGCGTGGTGCTACCTCATCCCATATTGCAATGTTTCTTTTTTTGTATTCTGATGAATTAGAATTAGTCATTTTATTCTCCTAGCTCGAGTTTTAGTGTGATGTATGGTTGTCTTGTACCAAATATGTTTGGTTTTAGCGACTTTTTATCTGCAATGAAATTATATGTTAATTTTGTGCTCATCGTTGCTCTATCTTTTCCTCAATTTGCCTTTTGATGAATTTTGCAATCATTTCTTTTCTCTTTTTTCCTGAAGATATGGCTTGCTTTGAATCAACTGCAATGACATGATTGACATTTGTATTGGCATGATATCTCTTTCCAACATCATTTGCAATTATGATATCTGCATTCGTATTTACAAGCTTTTTTCTTGCCTCACGTACAAGCGCATCTCTTGATATGTCAGTCTCTGCCTTGAATCCCACTAGTAGTGTGTCTTTTTGCATGCCTCTTACCATGTCAATGATTTTAGGTGTTTTTTTAAACTGGAGTGTTATAAAATCAGAACTACTTTTGAGTTTCTTTTTGTCGTATCTTGTCGGGGTATAGTCAGAGACTGCCGCTGCCATTATTACAATGTCGAATTTTTTTTGCAGTTGTTCCCTTACGGCATTATGCATTTCTTTGCTTGTCTTGACGTTGATTGTCTTTACACCCTTTGGAGGTTTTTCAGTACCTGGTCCATATATCATGCATACCTTGGCACCTGCCGATACAAGCTCTGATGCAAGTAGTATCCCGGTTCTGCCTGAGCTTTGGTTTGTGATGACTCTGATGGGATCTACATACTCTATAGTTGGCCCGGCAGTCATGAGTACTGTTTTACCCTTCAGGGAATGCGATGCCCCAAATCTCTCCAAGACATATTCTAGTACATGTTCTGGTTCTGGAGATTTTGCCTTTCCCTCTACAATCTGCGGCTGCAAAAACTCTACCTTTTCTTTTAGAAATTTGATGTTTCTCTGTACTGCCATATTTTCATACATTGATGCGTGCATCGCTAGGCACATCAAAATGGGAATCTTTGATCCAAATCCTACTGTAAGTGTGGTGGATATGGGTGTGTCATCTATACCATTTGCCAATTTGCCAAGTGTGTTTGCAGTTGCTGGGTAAACTATTATCATGTCTGATCTGTTATAGTCTGCTAGCTTGACATGTTCTAGATTGCCTGTGAGTTTTGTTATTACACTATTGCCAGTAGCCCATCTAAAGTACTCAGGCTGTACCAGTTTAGTTGCAGCATTGCTTGCAACACACGTTACATCGGCACCATGCCGCATCAGTAACCTTGCAAGCTCTATTGCCTTGTATGCTGCCACACTTCCTGCCACACACAGTAC
>JAPOPJ010000126.1 GCA_026712925.1 Nitrososphaerota archaeon | reverse complement strand
TGACAGGTTCTTGCCCAAATTCGGAGCTTTTGCTAATTTAGCCCTTGACATCGATATGTTCGTCTTGGATGACAAATTTAAGATGTTTTTGGATTATTTAGCATCTTCAAATTAGGTTTTCTGAGTAACATCTAGTCATTCTTACTGTGTTTGGTGTCATGGGTATAAAACTCCTTGACATCTTTTGTCCATCCATACACCGAATTTGGTGAAGAGCATGGTGTGATTAGATACACAGTAGCATCTCAAAGTCAAATCACATTGTCTGGAAATTTCGTGCATAGTTATGACTCATAAACCATGTCTAATTTACTTTGTCTGCTGGTCCAATCTGCCAATCAACTCTGTCATCTTTGCTGCCTTGTCTTTCCAATCGTTTTGTTTGGCAATATCTAGTGCTATAGTTGGGTCGTGGTCTTTCTTTATGGCGTTTCTAGTATATTCTATGAACTCTTTATGATTCTCTGCAATATTACAGACATGCCTAAACTTTTCAAGCTCTGGTAGTGTGGTAGTGACTATGGGTTTTCCTGATGCAAGGTACTCGTAAAATTTGTTTGGGTTTACGCTTTGTGTCAGTCTGTTGGATAAAAACGGGATTATACATACATCAAATGCCTTGATGTATTTTGGCAGTTCATCATATTTCTTGACACCCAAAAAATGTAAATTTTTAGACTTTATCTGCTTTAGGAGATTTCTCTGCTTTGAGAATGCCCATCCGATCAACACTACAGAGCAGTCTGGAAACTCGCGCAGAATCTTTTGTAGCAGCTCAAAATCAAACCATTCACCAACTGCTCCTACATATCCGATGACTGGGTGTTTGATGTTGCTGACTTCTTTTGCTGGTATGGTGTCATTTTGTGATGCCTTTTCAAAGTGCGATACATCTACTCCATTGCCTATGAAAAAGATATTTTTTCTTCCAGCATCTTGAAATCTTTTGAGTATCTTTTCAGATGATGTAAAAATCATATCTGATTTTTTTTCAAGTCTTTCTATATATCCCTCAAGCCATTTACTGCTTGCATCAAATTCTCTAATATCATCTGTAATGTCGTAGCAGATAGCAGACTCACCCAAGCTGCCTATAACACACGAATATCGTGGTTTGTAAAACAACAGGATTGGTAGTTTAACATTTTTCTTTTTTAGAATTTTTTTCATCTTGTTTGTTATGATGTAGTCATTATACTTGCGGGAAAAACCAAACCTGTCTCCAAACGGGATTGTAACTACAGATATCACCTCAATGTTTTTCTGTATGGTCTGATTTCTCTTAAATGGCAACTTGTTAAAGAGACTCCATGCAAGGGCAAGCCAGAACGATGGCTCAACATATGTTATCTTCCAGTCCTTTGGAAAACGAGATATCATCTGCTGCTGTCTCTGCCAGAGAAAATTCCATGTAATGTCTGAAAAGCAAACTATATGCAACACTTGACAGAGCAAATCTGGCGATTAAAGTTTTATGAGTTGTGGGAGTGATGTGTTCTGGGCACTGTTGCGTGTTTGAGTATGGGGTTTTTTGTGGCTTTGTGGGGAGATTGGACCCTGTTTTTACATATCTCTGGGTATGATATCTGAACACCATACCTAGAACACCATACCTAGAACACCATACCTAGAGTACCATACCTAGAACACCATCATCTTTTGACATACTCGGACACAGATGTGGCATCCTATAACGCTCACATGCCTGAATCACTCCCAAGAGAATCCAAGATATCGCTAGTTTGGGCATGTGACTAGGCATGATTTGTGGTTTCATTCACCATACCATTTCATCATTCTATTTCACCATTCCATTTCATCACTCCAATACTACATTTTCCCATGACTAATTTTGTGACTGTTAGTCAGAACTCAGAAATAGGACTTTATTGCAAAGATTGGAATGGGCAGAAATTTGGAAAAAGAACTAGAGGCAAAAACGCGAATCTTAGATGAAATACAAAAGGCCTTTGATAAAAGAATTGAGGATTATGACAAGCTAAATACACTCCTAGATGAGAAGACAGC
>JAPOPJ010000147.1 GCA_026712925.1 Nitrososphaerota archaeon | reverse complement strand
CGCACCATGTCGCCGTCATCAAATGTGTTGTATCCGGCCTCATATTCCTCAATTGAGGCTATCTTATCACCTGGAAGCATCATATTTTCTGACATATTAGGGGTTTTGCTACTGTGATTATAATTGTTTGTGGTCGGCAAAAGTTTGCACAATTCAATTTAGGCACAGAAAACCATCATTGTATTCTTTTGACTTGCCAAGTTTGTACACTTGTTTTTCATGTGCTGGCCAGTTGTGTAGTGTTCATCTGAGTTTGATTCAGGGCTGAAACCAACCTCTGAGATGTATTATGATGTAGGTGCTTGTACTGTTTGAGCAAAATTCAGCAACAGGCCAAGTTGAGAAGTGATATAACTAGAATGGAATCAGATATCATTATGAGGGCGCTAGTATATGACAGATATGCAGTAGATGATGATTTTGCCAGCATTTTACAGGTGCGGGACATTCCTGAACCCATTCCAGATTCTAATGAAGTCGTCTTTCAGGTAAAGGCCGCAGCACTAAATTATGACGATATATGGGGAATGCGTGGCAAGCCTCTTGCAATACCACTGCCTCATATTTCAGGAACTGATGCAGCTGGCATTGTAACTGCTGTTGGTAATGATGTAAGGAATATTCAAGTAGGAGATAGGGTGGTATCTCATGGAAATATGTCATGTAGGGTATGTAGGGCATGCACTAGCGGACGTGAGTATGACTGTAAGAAGCGGAAGATCTGGGGATTTGAGACAGGCCCGCTATGGGGTGGATATTGCGAGTTGGCACATTTGCCAGAAGTTAATATGGTCAAAATTCCTGACGGCATTTCATATGATGATGCAGCAGCTGCATCCATGACTCTTTTAACTTCATGGCATATGTTGATAGGAAGAGCGCGTATACAACCGGGTCAGCTAGTACTCATAATGGGTGGAAGCTCTGGTGTTGGAAACTATGGGATTCAGATTGCAAAGCTGTTTGGATGTATCGTTATAGCAACTGCAAGTGGTGAGAAATTGGACATGCTAAAAAATATTGGTGCAGACTATGCAGTAAATCACAGAAAGGATGACTGGGATGCCAAAGTTAGAGAAATTGCAAAGGGAATAACAAAGCCCTGGGGAGGAGTCCGAGGAGTGGATGTAATATTTGAGCACATCGGGGGTTCACACTGGAATAAAGAGCTTGCATTGCTAAAGTATGGTGGGACAATAGTTACTACTGGGGCAACTACTGGGTATAATGCAAAGACGGATCTCAGACAGATATTTTTCAAGGGAATTAACATTTTAGGCTCTACTCAGGGTACTAGGGCAGAACTAGAACAAGGGCTCTACTGGATGTCTAGGGGAAGAATCAAATCTATAATAGATTCTGTCTATCCACTTGAAAGGGCAGCAGAAGCACACACAAAGATGTTAAATGGTAAGGGCCTTTTTGGAAAGATATTGATAAAACCATAACTGCGACACGCTGACATTATCTCAAGAGTGATGTGTAGTGTAGTCCTGTCAAGCTTTAGATGTAATGTGTGTCTTGTGTGAAACTTGGATGTTTTGGTTGTGTTTGATATGGCTTTTCAAAATAAATCTCAGAGCCAGTGTGGTGCCTCTAGATATTCTTCTATGCTTTCATTGTTGAGAATTTTTAGTAGCGCGTTTGCCTGAGGGCTTGAGAGGACGGGCATGTCAAATCTGTTGTCAGTTGATATCCTTGGACATGCAACTTGAATGAATGCATCCACACCTCTCAGATTTTGTAGTCTCTCATTTGTGATGTCAGTCAGCGCAAATAGCTGGACTGTCTTTCCATGTTTTTCCAATTCTTTTTTAAATTTCAGTGCAAACACCTTGGAGAGCTGGCCTTCCTTCAAACCCACTATAACTCCAAAGGACTTTGCTTGAGCTGCCTTGTAGATTGATAATGTGGCTTTTTTTTTGAGCTTTAGTGCAAACTCTGTAATTTCGCGAACCTCATTAAAGTAAGGGTCCAAAACATATGTGGGCTTGTTTGTAGATAGTGCTATTCCGGCTGCATGAAAGTTACTCTGGCCTAAAAAGACATATGCATCTACTATATCCTTTAACTCAGTTGCTGGATAAAATTCACATCCAAAGACTTGGCCGTCATTTAACTGCCCTTTTCCACTACCGATTTTGACTTTGATTCCAGCATCTTCTAGAATTTTTTTCACGCCATCTACCCGGTGAAGGTGCTGACTGTCAGTTACCACTGATACTTTTTTTCCAGTAATGTGTGTAATGCATTTTTTTGCAACACTGTCAAAATTAACATCATCAAAGGCATCTATTAGAACTACGCCATCAAGCATGTCAGTGTTGATGGTATGTCCTATGTTGAATTGTATGTCTGCACCTAGTACCTTGGAGCCGTTTGAGTTTAGATCACATGTCCCCCATGTAGTGTCTGCTAGGACGTATGCTGGAATGCCAAACTTTTCTGTGATTTTGACTGCTGCTTCTTGCACCTGAGGCAGGATTCCATCAGGCCCATTTAGTGATACTGATGCTGGATTTTTTGCCTCAATCTCTCTGAACATCTTTTCTGTATCAATTACTATCAATTCATCTGAGAGTGTGTCGATAATAATTTAAACCAACTGTGCCTGAATCATACCCCTGTCATACCCCGACAAGTAAAAATCCTACTTGTGTGATATCGATACAGTGAGTGACTCTGGTATGTTATGCATTGGAATTGATGATACTGATTCGCCTAGTGGTATGTGCACCACGTTTCTTGCCTACAAGACTGTGGTTCTGCTCAAAAGACAGGGAGTCAAATTTCTTGACTTTCCAAGATTAATCAGGTTTAATCCGAATATACCGTGGAAGACACGCGGGAATGGGGCAGTCTCTCTAAAAATTAAGGTACAGAATACTGATAAGGTCAAGGAAATGGTAAGAAATCTTGTAAGGAGATACTCCGATACTGAGAATGGTGCAAACCCTGGACTTGCATTTTTTGATGGCAGTATAATTCCAGATGCATTTTCAAAATTTAGTGACCTTGCACTGTGGCAGCTTATAAGCAGAAGCAAGGCAAGAAAGTTTGCAACAGAGCATGGCCTAGATTTTTTTTATCAGGGAAATGGCCAGGGACTTGTCGGTGCAATTGGTGCCATTGGATATTCTTTTGATGATCATACACTTGAACTTTTAAGTTATAGAAAGAGACCAAACTTTGGAAAGAAACGACATATAACTACTCAGAGTGTCCAGAAGGTGCATGAAAAAATCCCCGGCACGTTTAACAGCTTTGATGAGAAAAAGCGGCGAATACTTGTTGCGCCGCATGGACCTGATCCTGTATTTTACGGCATCCGCGGGGAAGATGTCAACTCGCTTTTACAGGCTGTAGATGTGCTCAAGACAGGTGAGCAGCTTGACGGATACATGATTTTCAAATCTAATCAAGGTACAGGGGATCATCTGAAAAACTGGCTTGATCCTGCAAACCTACACCCTTATGAATCCGGGAGGCTTGCCGGAACGATAAACACCATACCAAATACAACTCGGGGTGGACACGTCTTTTTTACAATATCTGTAGAAGGTGAACAGTGCAGGTGTGCAGTGTATAAGCCCACTGGCATGACGCATGTCGCATCGGGATTGATTCCCGGTGATAGAGTATGTGTAGGCGGTGGCATAAGAAAGGCATCAAAGAATTTTCCGCGTGTCCTCAATGTCGAGTTCCTAGATGTCCTTGAACTAGTAGAGGACTCTGTATTGTGTAATCCGGTTTGTAGTATGTGCTCAAAGTCGATGAAGTCCAAAGGGATTGGCCAAGGGTATCAGTGTAGTGTGTGTGGGAAAAAATCTGCCAAAAAACAAGTCCATTTTATTCCTAGAGGTATTAAGGCGCAGCTTTACATGCCTGTTGTCTCTGCTCACAGACATCTTACAAGGCCCGCCCAGAGGGTAGGGCGGAGAAATACTGTAGAGTTTAACGAGTCGGCATCGTGGGTGTGTAAGTATTAGTGGACGTATAGGTAGTTTTGAGTAATGATGAGTAGCGGGGAGTAGATTTGAACTACTGATTTGCGGGTTATGAGCCCGCCGGGATGACCTAGTCCTAAAGAGTCTGACTTCCCCACCCCGCTAACTCAACAATGTATTTGTGCCGTATATACGCTTTTTCTGACGTGTAGTTTGTATGATTTTGATGTTCTCCACAAATTCGTGGCTTTTACTAATCTGCCCCTCTGACCTCAACATGCCTGTCTTTTATGACAAATCTGAGGTGTTTTGGATTCTTTAGCATACTCAAAATGGGTTTTGGTGCATAATAGTATCGTCATTCTTACTGTGTTTGGTGTCATGTATATGATGATATGCCTTGGCATCTTTTTCCATCCACGCGCCAAATTTGGTAAAGTATCAACTGGTAAGGCTGACTAGTTCTGGTTTCTGAGAGTTTCCTTGAAGGAATTTGTGTCGTATGATGATTTTAGATAGCTGTTCTTGATTATATCATCGTGGATCTTGTAAATGCCGGATTCAATTCCAACCATGTAATAGTAGTCCTTGTAGATGCTATCAGGATCCTTGGTTAGAAACACAACCACTTCATCTCCTATATTCATCACTGTATCATGCATCACATTTTGGACTATATCGTTATAGGTTCCACCATTCACGACAAATTCTGTCTTTACATCATTTTTTCCTTTGAATGATTCACTGTGTTTGATCGTCCAGACCGTATACACTGATGGTACTGCGACATTCCCGCTTGCATACCACTCCACGAAGGAATAACTGTATGTCAGGGTACCATGAACGATTATGTCACTATACCTTACAAGCTCCTCATTGGTGTACATTGGAGACCATACCTAGGTGTTTACAGACATGGGTATTATTCCTCCTAGGTACAGCACCGGAAGTACCAAAACGATGGTGATCGGAATCAACAATTTCTTGTTCATGTTAGTACTTTCCTGCCAGCACGACCGTATCGTTTGACATGATTATCATATTTTTTATCAGTCATGTTTTCTGAACCATTTTATTTTATAAAACCATTAATCACATTTTTCATTTCATCTAATTTTACTCCAATGGCATTTGATGCTTTTTGAAAATCGATATCTTTTATTGTTGAGAATGCATTTTGTATGTCTTTTTGGGATATTAGAGTCAATGTTTTTGATTTTGACACATCTAATTTCTCTTCTGAATACCAGATTAATGCATAAATGTCTGCAATATCCTTCCATTTTTTATGATCTTTGTTTCTTCTAGGCAGTACTATGAATTTGGGTGCCAACAATACATCTACAGTTGGAAGTCTAATTTTTACTCCAAATTCCTCCATTTCAATAAATCGTCCTTTTTCAAATACCTGTTCTAATAATTTTTCAGCTGCTGGAACAATTCCCAAAACATTGCGAATTGTAGTGGGAATGTTATCTACCATGAGATCAACATAAAGATCAAATATATCGTAGAGGGGAATTTTCTTGCCTGTTTTTCTGTCAATACACATTGAGTTTCTCTGTGATATTGTTGAACTAATCTAAAATCTATAGAATAAAACCCAATTTTTTCTAAGGCTTTGATAGATTGATTAAATGCGGAATTTATCAATGATTCTTGTGATTCATTTTTTGAAAAATGAAATCCTAAATCGATATCTTTGGAGCCGTGATAGGATCTTCCTTTATCTTTTTTAAAAGCTTCATTTACAGTTAAATATACAGCCCAACCGCCAAGCAGGCAAAGTGGTTTTGTAACTTTTGAGAATACTTTGACTAAATTATTTTTTGGAATGTCAGTTTCATAGTTTTCGTAAAGCATTTTTCTCCATCTTTTCTAATAACAGGTCTGCTGCTTCAATGCATACGCCCCCTTCATTATACATATCTAATATTATTTGTGGTACAGATACAAGCATCAAATCATCCACTTTGAATGATTTGTAAAATACATGGTCATCACCAAACATAATTCTCATGTTTCCTCCACCGACTAGCCCATTTTGTACTAACAATTCATGCCATCTTTGTTTGTCTGATGCATGTATGTGGATATCAGTTCGTGATGGAAATAGATAATTTTGTACTTTGTTGTCTGCCTGGTATGTTGTTAGGGCATATTCAAGTTTGGTTTCTTTTAATAGTTCTAGTGGTCTTTGTATCATGTAATCTCGATATTTTGGAATTGGTTGCCATTGTTGCCACCACATCATTAACATTCTGAAATTTTGTACTTTGGTTTTTTGGATTAATTTTTGTGATTCTAGTTTTTTTAACAAGCTGTGAATCCACGGATAACCACTATCTGCAATCTTTGCTATTCGATATTTTGTCAACGTTCCATTGGGGTCGTTAAGTAGTATTCTGGCTACTCTGCCTTTGATGTTGGTTCGCGTTTCCTTTTTCATCTTGTTTATTATTATTATTCCAATAAAAATATGTCGTTTTAATTTAAATACACTCCCTAACAGAATATATCTCTCTACTTTAAATACACTCCCTAACAGAATATGTCATTTTAATTTAATTATGTGCTCTAAAAACGATAATTTGATCCAAGTCATGTAGAGTATGTTGCAAATATGGGCATTTTTTTAAATGCAGATTATCATCTTGGTAACTATCAGAAATACGATAATAAAATTTTCTTTCAGGTGTAGCAGTATGGGAAATAGATGTCTTGTCTGATTGGGTATGGTGAGGACCACGTAGAATGGAAATACTCACACTAATGCAAAGTCTGTAAAGGCTTGAATATATTGAATATACTTGAGGATGTGAAAAAATGGTACTTGTTCACGTCGTGCCTAAATTTTTCATATAAATGGTGATATTATACTAACATACAGATCCGTATACAATCTAATATCTAGTTGACTGGATGTCCAAATTACAACAGGTATACAAACAAAGGCCTGCCAAACCTGACCATACAGACAAGATGATAAAGTTTGGTAATGGGATGTTAAATGTATGCGAGTTGAAAAAAATTACTGATAAAAATTGTCCTATCCTTTCAAAATAAGATTTACAAATTACAAGATGAATGTGATGCCCTTCGAGATAAGCTACACAGTAAAAATACTGAAAAGCATTCTCTTAAAAAACAACTCAAAGAAAATCAAAAAATCACTACATCACTACAAAAAACGTATCTGATCACATCTCATGGTGGTTTACGCATGATTGGGGAAGAATGCATACAGGTTTTGTGTTTGTATGAACATGGATGTGAACAGTTACCAAAAAACCAACACATCACTACAAAAGAAACTAGACAAAAAGGAAAAAAGTTTCAAACTGAAATAGACACTCTACAAAAAACAAACAAAGGTTTGAAGGCAAGCTTGAAAAGACATGAGAACAGTAACACGCCTTCATCAGCAAAACTACCCGGAAGTAAGAAAAAACAATCCAACAAAATTCAACCCAACACTAAAAAGAAAAAGCAAGGTGGTCAAAAAGAGCATGATGAGATTATAAAATACATCTAGCATAATGCCAGATTTTGGGGCTAAATCACGTGAACAATCACACTTATTTGATCGCACTGAATCTAGATCATGATGACTAGATATATTATTCCGATACTTGCATCGGCTACTGTTCTTGCAGTCTTGGCGATAACCTTCGTGGCGTGGTCGCCAGACGACATCGAATCAAATACGCAGCAAAACGACATCACACATGACGGCGAACCTCTAGAGATCGTGACGGTCTTAGACGACGAGCAGATAGATACGACATTCCGTACAATCCCACCCTTGGGCACCAAGGCCCACGACGAGTGGATAGAATGGTACAGGACGGCCGAGTACGATGGAAGGAATGGCATTACACGCGACATTGCTATTGTATTCCATGACTTTGAGGTCAAGTTCAATCCTGACCACGACGGCCCCGACGTGTCTGGAGTGGCGGTAGCACTGCTAATACAACTGGACAGGCTGTCTGACGACTATGATCCAACTGTCAACGAGAGGCTGGTACATGACTGGTACATCGCAGAACACGACCCACCCTCTGATCCTGCAGAGATCTACGCGTCACTCTTGGGTATAGTAGGTACGGCAGACAACATCCACCATGCTGAGGCTCTCTACAACGCAACCAACGTGGGTGCCTACTTTGGAGATGTCCCATACGATTTGCACATGCAGGATGTGGAGTACTGGCACTATGAGGCGATGTTTGCTTCATGTGAACACTTTTGGGACGACTGCGACGCTAGTAGCATGCGCGCAAGCGTGGCCACCAATCGTGACCTGACTGATGAGGAGATCGAGGACTTTAACGAGCAGATGGAACAGGACAGCGGCTTGTCCGTCGACACCTCGTACACGGCATTTGATGCCGTCACCGACGACGGCATCATCCCAGTCGCATGGGCATCTATTGTGTCGTTGCCCAAGCAAAACCACGCCTACCTAGTGTTGTGGTCAGACCGCGACACCTGTACGCACTACGCGCAAACGAAATGCTCTTTTGACCAGCATGACAATGGCATCGGTTGGAACTCTGTGTTTCCGGCCTCGACTGACTGGCACGACGCATACGGTGGCTCTTCGCACGCCAGTGGCGCTATACACTACTCCTCATCTGTGTCTGCAAACTACTCACCTGTCGCCATCAGCCAGTACGTCTACATCACGGCACAGTTCAAGGTCCCAGATACCAGCTCGTCCACGAACGACTATGGTACAATCACCGCACACGTCTCGGACAAGTGGAACCCGCCGGGAAGCGGCCACTCCTACGGAGCAAAGGCTAGGACATACGCGTCAGTGACGTACAACTAAGCATACCCTTAGAAATGATTCGGGTACTCACACAAATTCGAGGTTTTTTCTAATTTAATTCTCTGATGTTGATATAGTTTGTCTGAATATATCCTTGAAACAATTCTGATTGTCCAGCGTCCACAGAACAGATTTGATATGTTAGAGTATCTTGTAGT
>JAPOPJ010000143.1 GCA_026712925.1 Nitrososphaerota archaeon | reverse complement strand
CATGCGGGTATATCGTGTGTACATTGTATGTGTGCATTGTATGTGTACATTGTATGTACGCATTGTATGGGTGTGCCGTGTGGCTATATCATACGAGCGTATCATAGCCGCACCAATACAATAAATTCAGAGCACATCACACCATCAGGCAGACATACAGTTAGTGTGAATAGTATTGCAGATGATGTTTTGGGCATTATAACTAAAATCAGACACCAAAATAACCACACAAACAAATATAGTAAATGGCACCAGTGCATTCAGGATTCTTTTTATAACAACAACACTTCCTAGAGTCGTGCAGTACTTTCAAGCCCTAAAGAAAGGCCAAAAAAGGGTAGCCGAAGCAAGAGAATATCTCAATGGATTGACCAATAACAGAGCAATGCCAGCACTTGCACTTGTAGATGGTAGTTCTAGTGCATGGGAGCCAGTAGGGGAGGAAAACCTATACGCGTTTGTTGATGAGTCTTCAGGCTTTGTGCTTACAGATGATAGTGGATATATCCTAGCACTGGTTGACAAAACCGGCACATCAAAGACAATAGTGCAAGGCGTGACAAAACAACAAAGAGAATCCCTAGAAAAACAGTTTGAAAGTGATGGCATATCAGAGTATAAGGGTAAGGTAATACTGCCAGTATGAGAGATATAGCACCTATGCAAAAAAGACTACACACATCATTTTATTAAATCTAGGCAATGCACTACATAACAGGAAAATCTAGATTTAGACAATTTTATGCTAGATGTAAACCAGATATTTTAGTGGATATAGATAATATGATTCGAATGTATGGGAATATCATACACGATATGGCATTCCAAACATTTTTGAATGAATGCCTATGAGTATATCTATTGAAGAAAAAGTCGCAAGAAGTAGAGGTTAATGGTCATTTAATTGATTCAATGGTACTCACCAAGATACTAGATAAGGTAATGAATCGTGGGGGTGAATTTGAAATACTACACCTAGAGGTAGGAAAGAAAAAAAAGGATTCAAGTCATGCAAAGCTTCGCATTACTGGAAAAAGCGCAAAACACCTAGAGGAGATACTTGATGATATACATCGAGACGGGGCATCCATATCAAACAAAGTACAAGTAAGATTAAAAAAAGCACTCAAAGATATGACTCTGCCAGATAACTTTTACAGCACTACAAACACAAAGACAAGCATATTTCACAACGAGAAATGGATTCCAGTGGAGAACCAAATGATGGACAAGTGTATAATACTCAAAGAGAATAAAGCATCATGTGTCCCAATACGGGATGTCCGGAAAGGAGACTTGGTTGTAGTTGATGAGATAGGAGTCAAAGTTGATCCACCGCAGAGACCACGTGACAAGGCAAATATTTTTGCATTTATGGGGAGCAGTAGTTCTAGTGAGAGGCCTACACAGCATATTGCAGAAAAAGTAGCCCAGGATATAATCAAAACAGCAAAGAGAGGAAAGATTGTGATTGTAGGAGGACCAGCTATAGTGCATACTGGTGCAGCAGAATCTGTTGCAGATATGATAAGAGATGGCTACATCCATGGAGTCTTGGCAGGAAATGCGCTAGCAGTGCATGATATAGAAAACTCAACATTAGGGACATCACTTGGCATGTATGTCCAAGATGCAACACTAGCAAAGAGAGGATACAGAAATCACATGGATACAGTCAATGCAGTATTCAAAGCAGGCTCTATACGAAATATGGTAGAATCAAAAAAACTAACAAGTGGGATATTTTATGAATGTATAAAAAATGATGTCCCATTTGTTCTTGCAGGCTCTATTCGGGATGATGGTCCACTGCCAGATGTAATTGCCGATGTAGTAGAAGCACAACGAGAATACAAAAAAGTGCTAAAAGATGCAGACATGGTTATAATGGTCTCTACTATGCTTCACTCCATTGCAACAGGAAACATGCTATCTGCCAATGTCAGTGTGGTTGTAATTGATATCAACCAACCCACAGTTACAAAGCTAGTAGACAGGGGAACATGGCAGGCACTAGGAGTCGTTACAGATGTTGGAGCATTTCTACCAATGATAGTTCAGCAAATAAAAAAACTGACTGGAAAAAAATAACAAAACCACATACTATAATTTTACTTCTAAAATGATCGCTTGCCACAGTGTCATAAACCACACATCAATACTATATGGAATTTAGTAAAACACCACCTGCAGAATTTACCAGAGTTTGAAAATATCAACTGAACGACATTCACCCAGATGATTCACCTAGCAGCCTAGATGAAAGATATGGCTGGAAGATATGGTTGGAAGATATGGCTGGAAGATATGGTTGGAAGATATGGTTGGAAGATATGGTTGGAAGATATGGTTGGAAGATATGGTTGGAAAGTATGGCTGGAGATACATGTGCAAAACAAACTGTATGTCAACCCCAGACAGTACGCCAAATACTAGTGCCGAATCTAGTCAAATGCTTCCTGTGAGCGTGCCTCTTCTAGGTATGCGCGCCGCTCTTCATTTGCCTTTTCCTTGTCAACAGTGATGTCATCATCAACAATTACAATTCCAATATCATCAGCAGAGTCTGACGGTCTAGGCTTTGCAGTGCTTGTGCCTGCCTTTTTTCCCGTGCTCTTTTTGGGTGTTTTTGGCTTTGTAGATGTAGGCTTTTTTGGTATCTTTGGCTTTGTAGATGTAGGTTTTGGTGCTGGTTTTTTTGCACTAGTCTTCTTAGCAGGGGTCTTTTTTGCTACCTTTGGCTTTTTTTCAGTCTTTTCAGTCATGATTGCCGAAAATCAAGTGTAAATAATGTCATTAAATATTTTACGAATTGGCATGATAATGCTGTAAAGTGCCCTGCACACCTCAGATTTGACATATTAGCCAAATAAACAAATCACACCACACAAAGCACACTACACATGGAATAGTGCATAGATCGCAATATCACATAATTCCTCACAAATATGGCATATCAGAATGATATGACAAATCACGGTTTTATGGCAATATCACGTAGCATCAAAGTAATATCACATACTACAAGGTACAGCGACAAGGCACATACTACACAGACAGGCAGTACCAGTCACTATACACCCATATCATCACATGAAATACAAAAAGCCGCATAATTGTAAAGTTAAATTATACTGGGCGGGCTTTTGATCGCATGGAAATATCAAGCAGGAATGTAGTTGCAGGTACTGCAAGAACACCTCATAGAGCCATGTACAAGGCCATGGGGCTCACAGATGAGGATCTAGATAAAATGTTTGTAGGTGTATGCCATACTGGAAATGAAGCAACTCCATGCAATATTCACCTCCCAAGACTAGCACTAAAAGCAAAGCAAGGCGTATCAGATGCTGGTGCTACACCTAGAGAATTTTCAACTATAGCCGTAAGTGATGGTATTGCAATGGGACATGAAGGAATGAAGTCATCACTAATTTCAAGAGAGGTCATTGCAGATTCTATAGAATTAATGGTGCGTGCACATCAGTATGATGCTCTAGTAGGAATTGCAGGATGTGATAAGAGCTTACCTGGAACCATGATGGCAATGGCTAGATTGAATGTTCCATCGGTATTTGTTTACGGGGGGACTATAATGCCGGGTATGCTTGATGGCAAAGAGCTTACAATTGTAGATGCATATGAAGCAGTAGGGGCATATGACTCTGGAAATTTATCTCTAGATGACTTGAAAGATATTGAAAATACTGCGTGTCCAAGTGCAGGTTCGTGCGGTGGTATGTTTACTGCAAATACAATGGCATCAATATCTGAAGCAATCGGTCTAGCGCTTCCAGGGAGTGCAAGTCCACCGGCAGAAGATTCTAGACGAGAAGAGATTGTATATAGTACAGGAGTAGCATGTGCAGACCTACTAAAGACCGGCATTAAACCTCGAGATATACTGACTTTTGAGGCATTTGAAAATGCAATTATGATGCTCAATGCCGTAGGTGGCTCTACCAACGGCATACTACACCTTTTGGCACTAGCAAACGAAGCTAGAATAAAACTATCATATAATGACTTTGAGAGGATTAGAAAAAAGACACCGCACATTGCAGATATGAAACCTGGTGGGAATTATGTTATGAACTCACTAGATAAAATAGGCGGAATCCCACTTGTTTTAAAGAAACTTGCGCAAAAGAATCTACTAAATGAAAACTGTATTACAGTCACGGGTAAAACAATAGGTGACAACCTTGACTCTAGGACATTTTCAGAATCCGAACAAGGAATTGTGAGACCCATAGACAGACCACTTCACGATACCGGAACAGCAGTAATTCTAAAGGGAAGCTTGGCCCCAGATGGCGCAGTAATCAAAACAGCTGGAGTAGAAATGACAAGATTTGCAGGCAAGGCCAGAGTATTTGATAGAGAAGAGTTGGCATTTGATGCAGTATCTAGAGGTGAAATAGAAGAAGGACATGTAGTTGTAATAAGATATGAAGGACCAAAGGGAGGTCCTGGAATGAGGGAGATGCTTGCAACTACTGCCGCGCTTGTCGGACAGGGCTTGGGGAAAAAAGTAGCAATGGTTACAGACGGGAGATTCTCAGGCGGGACACGGGGATTTATGGTAGGACATGTTGCACCTGAAGCGTTTGTGGGCGGTCCTATTGCACTAGTTAGAAATGAGGATACCATAACAATTGATACCAGTACAAATGCAATAGAGCTTGACATCACACCAGAGATATTAAATGAAAGAAGAAAAGAGTGGAGCAGGCCAACTCCCAACTATACAACAGGTGCACTTGCAAAGTATGCAACACTAGTTGGTTCTGCCGCACAGGGTGCAATAACTAATCCCATACTGTGATCATATCACATAGTGTGTAAGGATGGTTATTTCAAACATATAATCACGTTGTTGTAAATTCCAGAGTTTTGGAATCATCCCATAATATACATCATGTATGAAGATATCCACTCAAAATAATACACACCATGTATAGTCAGTCCTTGTCCACTTGTTTCTTTTTTCTTTTTTGATTCTGCTCTTCTCTGTTCCTTTCAATATCAGAGTGCACCTCTATGTGCTCGTACAATTCCTCCTTGGTATCAAACAATTGCTCACAGTAGCAACATTGATGCACTGTTATAATACGCACATCTAAAATTAAACATTTTCTATATACGAGTTTGCTACATAATTTTGTTTTAGGCACATAAAACATCTCGGTAAAGACAGCCTCAGGCAGGATTATGCAACAGACTATAATATTACTAGTAAAAGGTGCCATGATTTGATATGTCTAGTAGATATATCATAATTTTGTAGATTCATAGCAACACGTACAACATCCAAACATCATTGCACCTGTATTTTCCCAATACTGACTGTACCTCATCTAGAGGTTTTCCTACGACTTTATCTTTGAGTATAATTGTGGTTATATGGTATAATCAATTCCACATATCAAACCCAGACATGTATGCTGTGTTGATTCATTCCCTCAGATTCAAAAATCGCGCATCATATACTGCCTGTTCATGTTCATTTTCTCCAAAGTTTGTCATTTTATCATATTGTGACCGCTGCTCATCTAGATGTGCCTGGTGTTTTTTTAGAACTTCATAAAGTAATCTACCAGAATGCTCCCTTGCATACTGTTTGCATTGATCATCATTCTTGCCGATTGTATGGTATAATTTTCCTGCAAATGTTTTTTTGATTTTTTCTGTAATATCATTGCGGAGTAGTTCTGCCAAGTCAAAGTGTCCTTGTTCGTGTCTTAAAAGGCTCTTTGTTGCATACATTTCTCTGACCCACGATAGCTCTGGAAAGAACTCTGTAATGATGTTTATTTTATCAATGAAAAACTGTACCTCATCATCAACACTCTCAGAACCCACAGTCCAAGCAATCCTATATCTTATGGTGCTGTGGGCATTCTCAAAGACTGCTGGGTTTGGGACGGCTTTAAAAT